>NZ_JAXMNS010000508.1:0-2277 GCF_034670285.1 Nocardioides sp.
GTCGACTTGCCCGCTCCGTTGGGGCCGAGCACCGCCACGACCTCGCCCGGCGCGGCCTCGAAGGCTGCGGTCAGGCGACCCGGGAGGTCGACCTCGACGCGCAGCCCGGCCTGCGCTGCAGACGCGGCGTTCACGGCACCCTCAGCCAGCGCTCGCGCAGCGCACCGAGCACGAGCACCGAGACCAGCAGCAGGATCAGGCTGAGCGTGCGCGCGACCTCGACGTCGCCCTGCAGCTCGGTGTAGATGAGCGACGGCATGGTCTGGGTCGTGCCGGGGAAGTTGCCGGCGAAGGTGATCGTGGCGCCGAACACCCCCAGCGAGCGCGCCCAGGCCAGCGCGCAGCCGGCCAGCAGCCCGGGCAGCGCCAGCGGGAGGGTGACCCGGCGGAACGTCGTCCAGCGTCCGGCGCCGAGGGTCGCCGCGACGGCGTCGAGGCCGGCACCGGTCGAGCGGAAAGCCCCCTCGACGGCCAGCACGAAGAAGGGCAGCGCGACGAACGCGTGCGAGATCACGACGGCCGCGGTGGTGAACGGGATCGTGGTGCCGGTGAGGTCGCGCAGGGGGCCACCGATCAGGCCGTTGCGCCCCAGCGCGGAGGCCAGTGCCACGCCCGCGACGACCGGCGGCAGCACGAGCGGTACGACGACCAGCGCGCGCACGAGGGCCCGGCCGGGGAAGTCGACCCGGGCCAGCAGCCACGCCAACGGCGTACCGACGAGCACACAGATCACGACCGTCAGGGCCGAGGTGAGCGCGCTGAGGCGCAGCGCCTCGCGCACCTCGGTCGTCCGGAGCAACGACCAGAGGTTGCCCCAGGGCGTGTCGACCACCAGGGCGACCAGCGGGACGATCAAGAACGTCGCCGCCAGGACCGCGGGAACGACCAGCAGCGCCGGTGGCCGCCCCAGGGCTGCGCGCGCCGGCGTGTTCGTGCCTCTCACTGTCGCTGTCGCTGTCGCTGTCACGGTGTACCGAAACCGGCGCGCTCGAGGATTGCGCGCCCCTCTGCGGAGAGGACCAGGTCGACGAACTCGTGGGCGAGGTCGGCGTCCGCGGCCTGCTCGAGGACGCCGATCGGGTAGTCGAGCACCTCGACGTCGGCGCCGGGGACGTCGATCCTCGCCACCGAGTCGCCTGCTGCAGTGGCGTCGGTGATGTAGACGAGCCCGGCATCGGCCTCGTCGGAGGCGACCTTCGCGAGCACGGCCTTCACGTCGGTCTCGAGGCTCGCGGGGGTGGCGGCGATCTCGTTGGTGGCGAGCAGGGCTGCGCCGACCGCACCGCACGGCGCGGTCTCGACGCACGCCACGTAGTCGACGCCCGGGGCGTCGAGGTCGGCGAAGGAGGTCAGTCCCGCCGGGTTGTCGGCCGGCACGACGAGCGTCATCGTGTTGGTGGCGAAGGTCGTGGCCCCGTCGACGGCACCCCCGTCGACGGCGACCTGCATGGTGGCTGCGTCTGCGGTGGCGAGCACGTCGGCGGGCGCTCCTTGGACGGCCTGGGCGGCCAGGGTCGCTGAGGAGTCGAAGGCCAGCCGCACGCTCACGCCGGCATGGGCGGCCTCGAACTCAGCGGCCAGCGCCGTGAACGGCCCGGTCAAGGACGCTGCCGCCAGCACCGTGACCTCGGCGCCGCTGCTCGCCGTACCCGCGTCGTCGCCGCAGGCAACCGGCCCCGCGAGCAGGACCCCGCAGGTGAGCGCCGACGCGAGTCGCCTCACGGGGTCTCCACCACCACGTTGGTCGACTTCACCGAGGCGACGATGCGCGAGCCGGGCTCGAGGCCGAGCTCGTCGACCGCCTCGGTGCTGAGCAGCGAGACGAGGCGGTAGGGCCCGCAGATCATGTCGACCTGCGCCATCACGGTGTCCTTCTTGACGCCCACCACGATGCCGGCGAGCCGGTTGCGGGCGCTGACGGCGGCGGCGCGCGTGCCGTGCCGGTCGGGCTCGTCGGCCAGCGACTGCGCGAGCGCGGCCAGGTCGGCGCCGTCGATCTCGGTCGGACCGTCACCGCGACGCACCGGCACGCGGGCGGAGTCGACCCACCGGCGCAAGGTGTCGTCACTGACCCCCAGCACCCCGGCTGCTTCCGCAATTCGGTACGTCGTCACGCTCGAAGTATGCCGCATCTGCGGAAATCCGATGCCGAGTCGGCGCGAGTTCGCGCCGACTCGGCGAACAACTGAGGTGGCAGTCGGAGCTGCGCCCTACAGTGCTGACATTGCGCGCCGTGTGCTGCGCGTCACTCCCGCTCCCTCTCCGGAGGTCCCCATG
>NZ_JAXMNS010000509.1:0-2230 GCF_034670285.1 Nocardioides sp.
GAGGAGTCGACCGAGGACCCCACGGACGAGTCCACCGATGATTCCACCGACGAGCCGGCGGACCCCCAGGACTTCGACAACAACGCCGTCGGCACGCTCGAGGAGGGCATCGCGTTCATCCGCGGTGGCTACACCCAGGAGGACGTCGACCTCTTCAACTCCTACGTCTGTGACGAGCAGGGCAACCTGCTCGACGCCGAGACCGGTGAGATCGCGAACCTCCCGGACGACCCGACCAAGCCCCTCGTGGCCTGCTCGCCGCCCGAGGAGGGCACGTCCGACACCAACCCGGGCCAGCCCGCCATCAAGTACCTGCTCTCCAAGGCGATCATCCAGGGCACCGACCTCGATGACGCCGGCTACGGCATCCCGCAGGGCCAGGTCGGCTACGCCGTCACCCTGGACATCGGCGGCGAGGGCCGCTCGGTCTTCGCAGCCGCCTCCAACCCGGTGGGTGGACTGGTCACCGACCAGGAGCAGTTCGCGATCGTGCTCGACGGCCAGGTCATCTCCGCGCCGACCTTCCAGTCGCGCATCCCCGACGGCTCGGCCCAGATCAGCGGCAACTTCTCCGAGGCCCAGGCCGAGAGCCTGTCGACCAGCCTCAAGTACGGCGCCCTGCCGATCTCCTTCCAGGAGCCGAGCATCGACACCATCGGGCCCTCGCTGGCCGGTGACCAGCTGCGCGCGGGCCTCACGGCCGGTGCCCTCGGACTGGCGCTCGTGATGCTCTACTGCCTGTTCTACTACCGCGGGCTCGGGATCGTCGTCGTCGCCTCGCTCGGCGTGGCCGGTGCCATCACCTACTCGATGGTGCTCCTGCTCAGCGAGACGGCCGGCTTCACGCTCACGCTGCCCGGTGTCGCCGGACTCATCATCGCGGTGGGTATCACCGCGGACTCCTTCATCATCCTCTTCGAACGCATCCGAGACGAGATGCGAGACGGGAAGTCGATGCGGGTCGCGGTCGAGTCGGCCTGGACCCGGGCGCGCAACACCTGCCTGGCCGCTGACGCGGTCTCGCTCATCGCGGCGCTGGTGCTCTACCTGTTCGCCTCCGGTGTCGTGAAGGGCTTCGCCTTCGCGCTGGGTCTCACCACGCTCATCGACCTCGTCGTCTTCTTCTACTTCACCAAGCCGATGGTGTCCTACCTGGCCCACTACAAGTTCTTCAACAAGGGGCACCGCCTCTCGGGCCTGAGCGCAGCGACGCTCGGCACCGACATGGCGCCGGCCGTGCCCGCGGGAGGTAAGGCCTGATGGGCAAGTTCTCACGGCTCGGAAACGACCTCTACTCGGGTCGCCGTTCCTACGACTTCATCGGCCGTCGGATGTTGTTCTACGTCATCTCGGCGATCCTCGTGCTCGGCGCCGGCGGCCTTCTCGTCGGCAAGGGCCTCAACTACGGCATCGAGTTCACCGGCGGCACGCAGTTCGCAGTCAACCTGCCTGCTGACGAGGTGACGCAGGAGAACGCCGAGGCGCTGCGCGAGACCGTGGCCGCCGCCGGCTTCGAGACGGGCGAGCCGATCGTCACGACCGAGGGCACCAGCCGCCTCATCGTGCAGGTCCAGGAGCTCGGCCAGGCCGACACCGACTCCCTCATCGAGGTGATCGCCGAGGACCGCGGCGTCGCCCCCGATGCGGCCAGCACCGACATCAGCGTGACCGACATCGGAGCCAGCCTCGGTGCCGAGCTGGCGCAGCGTGCCGTCATCGGCGTCGTGGCGTTCCTGTTCTTCGTCGTGCTCTTCATCTGGGCCTACTCGCGGGAGTGGAAGATGTCGGTGGCCGCACTGGCTGCCCTGTTCCACGACATCATCCTCACGGCCGGCATCTACGCGCTGTCGGGCTTCGCGGTCACGCCGGCCGCGGTGACAGGCTTCCTCGCGATCCTGGCCTTCTCGCTCTACGACACCGTGGTCGTCTTCGACAAGGTGCGAGAGAACACCACGAACCTCCGTTCGCGGCGCTCGACGTATGCCGAGGCCGCCAACCTCGCGGTCAACCAGACGCTGGTGCGCTCGGTCAACACCTCGCTCGTGGCACTCATCCCGATCGGCGCGATCCTCTACGTCAGCGCGATCCAGCTCGGATCGAGCTCGCTGCAGGACCTCGCGCTGGTGCAGTTCGTCGGCATGGGCGTCGGGGTCTACTCCTCGGTCTTCCTCGCGCCGCGCTTCCTGGTGCACCTGAAGTCCAACGAGGACGACGTCAAGCTGGCCGAGAA
>NZ_JAXMNS010000510.1:0-2210 GCF_034670285.1 Nocardioides sp.
CCGGGGCCACGCGCCGCAAGACCCGCATCCTGCGTGGGTACGGCTCGCTGCCGGTGCGGCTGAACGGCTGAGCGGCTGCAGGAATCCCCGGGTACCCGGGGATTCCTGACGTTCTCAGGGTCTGTTTCCCCTGAGAACGTCAGGCAAAGCCTGATCACCGGGTATTCATCCACCGCGCCCGCGCCCGATGCCCGACCGGGCAGTCGACGTCAGGCGTCGTGGTCGGCGTCGAGCGCAGCGAGCTCGTCGGCGGTGAGCTCGAGGTCGGCTGCCGCGGCGGAGTCGACGATCGACTGAGGCCGCTTGGCGCCGGGGATCGGGATCACGCACGGCGACTGGGCGAGCTCCCACGCCAGTGCCACCTGCTGCGCACTCACCCCGCGCGCCTCGGCGACCTCGGCGAAGGCCGGGTGCTTCTCGGCGAGGTCCTTGGCGCTGCCGAGACCGCCGAGCGGGCTCCAGGGCAGGAAGGCCAGGCCGAGCTCCTCGCAGACCTCGATCTCCGGGGCACTGGAGCGGAAGGCCGGCGAGAACTGGTTCTGCACGCTCACCAGCGTGTCACCGAGGACGGCGTGCGCAGCGCGGATCTGGGCGGGGTCGGCGTTGGAGAGCCCGATCCGGGCGACCTTGCCGGACGCCGCGATCTCGGCGAGCGTGCCGATCACGTCGTCGTACGGGACCTTCGGATCGGGACGGTGGTGCTGCCACAGCGAGATCTGCTCGACGCCGAGCCGCTCGAGGCTGGCGTCGACGGCCTCGTGGAGGTGCGACGCCGAGCTGTCGACGTCCCAGCCGCCGCCCTCGGTGCGCACGTGGCCACCCTTGGTCGCGAGCAGCACCTGGTCGCGCACGCCGAGCTCGTCGAGCAGTCCGGCGATCAGACGCTCGTTGGCGCCCTGGGCCCCGACGCCGAGCTCGTCGCCCGGGCCGTAGGCGTCGGCGGTGTCGAAGAGGGTGACCCCGGCGTCCAGCGCTGCCCGGACGGTGTCGAGCAGCTGCTCGCGCGGCTGGGTGCCGCTCTGGTCGAAGGTCATCAGGCCGAGGCCGATCGCGCCGACGGGCGTGCGGCCGAGGGTGTCGTTGCCGAGGTGTCGCGTCTGCATGAGGTTTCTCCAGGGGGTCAGGTCGTGGTCAGGATCAGGGACGTGTGGGGTGATTCGACTAGCTCTCGAAGGTCGCGGTGTCGATGACGAAGCGGTAGCGCACGTCACTGCTGATGACGCGCTCCCACGCCTCGTCGATCTGCTCGCCGCCGATGACCTCGATCGTGGAGCCGATGCCGTGCTCGGCGCAGAAGTCGAGCATCTCCTGGGTCTGGGCGATGCCGCCGATCGCCGAGCCGGCCCAGCTGCGACGAGCGCCGATGAGGGCGAAGGCCGGCACCTGGAGGGGCTCCGAGGGAGCCCCGACGCTGACCATCGTGCCGTCGAGGGTGAGCAGCGACAGGTACTTGCCCATCGGCAGGGTCGCCGAGACCGTGTTGACGATCAGGTCGAAGGAGCCTGCGAGCTCGGCGAACGTCTTCGCGCCGTGCTCACCGCCGGTGGCGTAGTAGTGGTCGGCGCCGAAGCGCTCGCCGTCCTCCTGCTTCGACAGGCTCTGCGAGAGCACGGTGACCTCGGCGCCGAGGGCGTGGGCGAGCTTGACACCCATGTGACCCAGCCCGCCCATGCCGACGATGGCGACCTTCGACCCGGGACCCGCCTTCCAGTGCTTGAGCGGCGAGTACATGGTGATGCCGGCGCACAGGAGCGGGGCGGCCTCGTCGAGCGAGATCCCCTCCGGGATGCCGAGCACGAAGTCCTGGTCGACGACGATGTGGGTGCTGTAGCCGCCGTCGGTGGGACGCCCGTCCGCACCGATCGACCCGTAGGTGCCGGTGTTGCCGTTGAGGCAGTACTGCTCCTCGCCCGCTCGGCAGTTGACGCACTCCCGGCACGAGTCCACCAGGCAGCCGACCCCGACGCGGTCGCCGACGGCGTACTTCTCGACCGCGCTCCCGACCTCCTCGACCGTCCCCGCGATCTCGTGGCCGGGCACGAGCGGGAAGTTCGCCTCGCCCCACTCGTTGCGGCCGGTGTGGATGTCGGAGTGACAGATGCCGGCGAAGTGGATCTTGATGAGGACGTCGCGCGGGCCGACGTCGCGACGCTCGATCGTGGTCTTCTCGAACGGGGCGTGGGCGGACGGGGTGGCGTAAGCAGTGACGG
>NZ_JAXMNS010000511.1:0-2204 GCF_034670285.1 Nocardioides sp.
ACCGCCACGGAGCCCGAGACGGTGACCGGCTCGTCCGGCTTGGGCAGACGGGGCTTGATGCCCTTCGCCTTGCCGAAGACCTGGACCTCCGAGACGATCGCGGTCGTGGTGATCGAGCTGTCCCCGAAGGTCTTGACGGGCACCACGCGCACGAACTTCGCCTTGCGCGCCTTCGTGAGCTCGTAGGTCTTGAGGTTGAGGTCGGGTGCCGCCGGACGAGGCGCGATGAACCTGAAGGAGGCGACCTTCGCGGTCTTCCACTTCTTGCCGTTCATCGACGTCTGGACCTTGACCTTCCTCGCAGCCGAGAAGCGCGGCAGGCCGACCGGCTTCATGACACTGACCGCGACCCGGTCGATCTTCGAGGTCTTCTTGAGCTGGACCGTCGCGGACTGTGCCTTCGCCTTGTTGTAGGCCTTGCCGGCCGAGCCGGTCTGCCACGCCGTGGCCTCGCTGTCGTCGAAGGCGTTGGCTGCCGGGAGTGCGCCGTTCTCGCTCGAGGCGCCGATCACCTCGGCACCTGAGTACTGCGAGGCCAGGTTGGGTCGCAGGCGGATGGTCTTGCGCAGCGTCGCACCCTTGCGGATCGGCACGGTGATCCGCTGGATCCCGAAGCCGGGAGCCTGGATGGTCAGGTCGTAGCTGCCGGCGGCGAGAGTGGCTCCCCCACGACCGGACGTGCCGGTGGTGAAGATCGGCGTCGTGCGAGCCTCGAAGAGACCGCCGAGCACGCGTGCAGCCTTCACCGGTCCGCCGGCGGACGCGTTGACCAGCCTGAAGGCGAGCTTGCCGTTGAGCTTCTTCTTCGCGACGTCGAAGCCGGGCTGCGGCGTCGTGTCGTTCTCGCCCTCGGTCGACGCCGAGACACCGAAGCCCCGCTCGGCGAACGCGTCCCAGACCAGGTTCGTGAACCGCTTCTTGTAGCGCAGCTCGGCGGCCTTGATGATCGCGTCGCGCATGTCGAGCATCGACGGAGCCGGCGGCGAGATCGGCATCGCGTCGGTCACCATGTCGGCGATGTCGGAGGCCTTCTTCTGGTTGCCGCCCACCGCCTTGAGGATCTTGCTCCGCAGGGTCCAGAGCGTGGCGGTCCAGATCTCGCCGTCGGAGTGCACCTCGGCGCCACTGAGGTCGTAGCCGTAGTCGCCGTAGGTCGCGGGGCTCTTGGCGTAGTTCCAGTTGCGGATACCGCGGTCCTCGTCGCCGACGTAGGCCGCGACGACGGCGCTGCGGGTGAGCCCGCGCCGGAACAGGTCGTTCATGGCGTACCAGTCGCCCCAGCCCTCACCCATCGCCCCGGACTGCGTTCCGCTGAGCGAGCCCAGCCCGCCGCCACCGACGTAGCGGTTGGAGAGGCCGTGGCTGTACTCGTGCTGGATGATCGAGGCGTCGAAGTCACCGTCGGTGGTGGGACCTTCGAAGATGTCGTCGACGAACTCCCACAGATACATGTTGGTGAAGCCGGGGATGCCGTCGGGCAGCGTGAGCATGTTGGCGTTGTTGCGGCCCAGCGGCAGCACCGACGCAGTGAGGTTGAGCGCACCCGACTGCGCGCCGCCGAAGATCGGGTCGCCCGGCAGGCCGGAGGTGCCGGGAGCGTTGACGAGCTGGAAGTTGCCGCCGCTCTCGGTGAAGCCGAACTCGTACATCTCGTCGTGGATGCGGTTGTGGTGGTATAAGAGGTTGGTCGCGGCGGCGTTGGCGTCGGGCTGGTAGCCGAGCTCGGACCCGCCGGACTTCTGCCAGCTGTCGGAGAACTCGTAGCGGAACGACCCGGTCGGTGAGACAGGTCGGTTGTACTGGTCGACGGCGACCAGCGGCACGGTCCAGGCAACGGCGGTGTTGGCGTTGTTGCCCAGGGTGGTGACACCCGGCAGACCGAGGACCCCGGTGGGGTCGAGCCAACCGCCCGGCGAAGTCTGCGTCGGACCGAAGCTCTTCGTGACGAGCTCTCCACCCTTGTCGGCGCCGGGGTAGTTCTCGAAGACGTCGCCCTCGCTCGCGTGGGCGACCAACGACTTGCGGAAGAGCGGACGGCCGGTGGCGGCGTCGACGATCGTGGCCCACGCCTCGTCGAGGCCCTTGATGGCCAGGACGGCGTAGGCCGCGCGCCCGCCTGCAGCGGTGGGGAAGGCGATCTTGCGCACGAACTGGGTGGGGCCGAGAGTGCTGCCTCCGAAGACCTCGTAGCCGCCCATGACCGC
>NZ_JAXMNS010000512.1:0-2197 GCF_034670285.1 Nocardioides sp.
CCCCGCCGAGGATGACGCCGTCGGTACCGAAGGTGGTGTCATCGACGACCGAGTTGTCCACGCGGAACTCGACCGCCCACTCGACCACCCGCTGCAAGGCTTCGACCTCGGCCGCAGCGACCGTGGCGCGGGCCTCGCGAACCGCATCCAGGGCGGTCGGGGTGGGCGTCGTTCGCATGGGTCGATTCTACCTGCGATCACCGACATTCGACAGTGTGATCGAACGATCTGTGGGTAAGATGTCGGGGTCAGTTCCGGGGCTTCGTCGACGGGCTCGTACCTCGCCCTGCTCAGCCTCCGGAGGTGGCGTGAGGGGTTTCGAGGCTCACTTCGTTCGCACCTCAACCAGCGTGGGGTGGTCACATGTGGGTGCCGCCGTCGACGCGGATCTCGGTGCCGGTGATGTAGGCGCCGTCGTCGCTCACGAGCATCGCCACGACCCCGGCGATGCTGTCGGGCGTGCCGAACTTGCCGCGGCCCAGGGTGGGCATGAGCTTGGCGAACTTGTCCCAGTCGACGTCAGCGGGCAGGTTCGCCGGCGTCGAGCCGGTGATGGCGGTCTCGATGCCGCCCGGCACCACGCTCACGGCCCGGAGGCCGCGGTCGGCGTACTCCAGGGCGATCGCGTGGGTGAACGACATGATCGCGCCCTTCGTCGCCGAGTACGCCGACATGTAGGGGTGGGCGAAGAAGGCCGAGGTCGAGGAGAAGTTGACGATGACCCCGCCGTGAGGCGAGTCCAGGAGCGACGGGATCGACTCGCGGGTCATCAGGAAGGTGCCGGTCAGGTTCACCGAGAGGATCCGGTTCCACCGCTCGAGTGACATCTCGTGGGTGTGGTCGCCGTAGTGGATGGCTGCCGCGTTGACGACCGCGTCGAGTCCTTCGCGCGCCGACGTCACCGTGGCGATCGCCGCGCGCACCGACTCCTCGTCGGAGATGTCGACGGCTCCGGTGACGATCTGCCCACCGGCGTCGCCGAGACCGTCAGCCGCGGCCTCCTCGGCGAGTCCCGCCAGGCCCTCGGGGACGACGTCGAGGGCGGCGACGTAGGCGCCCTCGCGTGCAAGTCGCAGGGCGGTCCCGCGACCGATGCCCGAGCCGGCGCCGGTCACGATGATGGTTCTGTCCGTCAGTCTGTTCACGGCGGTGACGCTAGTGGTTGAGAGCCGTGTCCGTCCTGACATTCAGCTGGTGGTCACCTGGCCGGCCTCGACACGCCACCGCTCGTCGAGTCGTACGGCGTCGAGCAGGCGGCGGTCGTGCGAGACGAGCAGCAGTGCGCCCGTGTAGGCGTCGAGTGCCTCCTCCAGCTGCTCGATCGCCGGCAGGTCGAGGTGGTTGGTGGGCTCGTCGAGCACGAGCACGTTGACGCCGCGAGCCTGGAGCAGCGCCATCGCGGCGCGGGTGCGCTCGCCGGGTGACAGGTCACCCACGAGGCTGGAGACCTGGTCGGCCTTGAGCCCGAACTTCGCCAGCAGGGTCCGCACCTCGGCGGGCGTCATCGCCGGCACCGTCTCCTCGAAGGCGTCGCCGAGCGACGCGCCCTCGGGCAGCACCGAGCGTGCCTGGTCGATCTCGCCGACCGCCAACGACGCCCCGAGCGACACCCGACCCTCGTCGGGCGTCTCGTGCCCGAGCAGCAGGCGCAGCAGGGTCGTCTTGCCGGCGCCGTTGGGTCCGACGATGCCGATCCGGTCGCCGGCGTTGACCTGCATCGAGACCGGGCCGAGCGTGAAGTCTCCGTGTCGTACGACGGCGCCGTCGAGCGAGGAGACGACCGTGCTCGACCGGGGCGCAGCGGCCACGCGGAACTGCAGCGTCCACTCCTTGCGCGGCTCCTCGACCTCCTCGAGCCGGGCGATGCGCGACTCCATCTGACGCACCTTCTGGGCCTGCTTCTCCGACGACTCCGCCTGCGCCTTGCGTCTGATCTTGTCGTTGTCGGGACTCTTCTTCATCGCGTTGCGCACGCCCTGTGAGCTCCACTCGCGCGTGGTGCGTGCGCGCCCCACGAGGTCGGCCTTGCGGTCGGCGTACTCGTCGTAGGCCTCGCGCGCGTGCCGACGCGCCACGGCGCGCTCCTCGAGGAAGGAGTCGTAGCCGCCGTCATAGACCGCGACCTGGTGCTGAGCGAGGTCGAGTTCGACGATGCGCGTGACGCACCGGGCCAGGAACTCGCGGTCGTGCGAGACCA
>NZ_JAXMNS010000513.1:0-2195 GCF_034670285.1 Nocardioides sp.
GCTCTTCCGATCTCCGCTCGGCCTGGCTGCACTCGATGGCCGTCAACACCGGCAACGCGGCCGGGTTGTCGCTCCACGACCGGGTGCTGCCGATCGTCCCGATGTTCCACGCCAACTCGTGGGGACTGCCGTACTCGGCGCTGATGAGCGGTGCTTCGCTCTGCATGCCCGACCGCTGGCTCCAGGCCGAGCCGCTCGTGCGGTTCATCGACGAGAGCCGGCCCACGGTCTCCGGGGCGGTCCCGACCGTGTGGAACGACGTCCTGGGCTACCTCGACAGCCACGGCGACGTGCGGCTCGACTCGCTGCGCCTGATCCTGTGCGGCGGTTCCGCGGTTCCGGTGTCCCTGCAACGCTCGCTGCAAGAGCGCCACGGGCTCGAGATCCGCCAGGCCTGGGGGATGACCGAGACCTCGCCGGTCGCCTCGGCAGGGATCCCACCCGTCGGCGCCGAGGGTGAGGAGGTGTGGCGCTACCGCGGAACTCAGGGCCGGCTGCTCTGCGGTGTCGAGGGTCGCATCGTCGACGACGCCGGTGTCCCGATGGCCCACGACGGCGCGGCCGTCGGCGAGCTCGAGGTGCGGGGCCCCTGGGTCACCGGCGCCTACTACCGCCCCGACGACGACTCGGCGATCGAGAAGTTCCACGACGGCTGGCTGCGCACCGGCGACGTGGGCAGCATCGACCCGCTCGGCTACATCCTCCTGTCCGACCGGGCCAAGGACGTCATCAAGTCCGGCGGGGAGTGGATCTCCTCGGTCGACCTCGAGAACAGGCTGATGGCTCACGAGGCCGTGCTCGAGGCGGCCGTGATCGGGGTGCCCGACGCGAAGTGGGACGAGCGTCCCCTGGCCACGGTCGTGCTCCGCGAGGGAGCCACGGTCACGACCGACGAGCTGCGCGACTTCCTCTCGACCGACTTCGCCAAGTGGCAGCTGCCGGAGCGCTTCGCCTTCGTCGATGCCGTGCCACGCACCAGCGTCGGCAAGTTCGACAAGAAGGTCATCCGGCAGCAGTACGCCGACGGAGAGCTCGACACCTGAGCCGCGTGGCGCCTGGGTCGTCGCTCAGTCGTCGCTCAGACGTCGCCCGGGTCGACGTGATGGCCGGGAGCGGCGAGATCGACGTCGCCCTCGATCACCAGGGCGGTGAGCCCGCCGACCGTGCGCGTCTCGTGCGCCTCGCCGGGCTCCCACTCCGCTGCCTCACCGGGTGCCAGGTCGACCGGCATGCCGTCGTACCCGGCCACCCGCGCGTCGCCGGTCAGCAGCACCAGGAGCTGGCGGCCGGCCGCGGGGTGGCGTCCGATCCGACCGCCCGCGGCGACGCGGACGACGACGAGCGCGGCGTCGGCCGTGACCCCGAGGGCCCCGAGGTCGAAACCGATGCTGTCGTGCGCCTCGATCCGACGCCGCGGGACGTCGTCCAGCCGATGGATCCTCACGCAGCGACCTGTGCGCTCGCCGCACCCGTCACGTCAGGCCTCGCTGGGGGCCGGCGCGTAGTCGGGGTCGGCGGCAGGCGCGTCCGGCGAGGCACCCGAGCCGGCCTGGGCCTGCGAGGACCAGGTCTCGAGCTCGCTCATCACCGCGGCGTGCTCGTCGACGCAGATGACCATCAGGTCGCCACGGTTGGCGCGCGACATCGCGTGCGTGACCGCGGAGATCTCGTCGAGCACCTCCTCGACCTGCTTGCAGCGTGCTCCGGCGGCCATCGCGCTGCGGACCCCCTCGATCACCAGGGCAGAGACCTCGCCGCGCTCGCGTCCGCGCAGCGCGACGTCCTCGCGCACGACGAGGACGTCGAAGTGCTGAGCGGCGATCTCGCCGAGGTCGCGCATGTCCTGGTCGCGGCGGTCACCGGCGGTCGCGATGACGCCGATGCGCGAGGGCCGGGCGAGGTCGTGGGCCGACTCGAGGCTGTCGCCGACTCGGTCGACGAAGTCGCCGAGGGCGCGCATGCCCGGGGCGTTGTGGCAGTAGTCGACGATCACGTTGACCCCGTTGACCTCGACCTCGTTGAGGCGGCCGGGGGAGAGGTAGTAGCTCGTCGAGAAGGTGCGCAGACCCTGCCGGATGTCGTGCAGCGGGGCCCCGGCGGCGAAGGCGGCGGCCGCCGCGGCGAGGGAGTTCTGCACGTTCATCCGGGCCCGACCGCCGAAGGTCGCGGGCAGCAGGTGGGTCCAGGCGAGCTGC
>NZ_JAXMNS010000514.1:0-2184 GCF_034670285.1 Nocardioides sp.
ACCGACGGCGGCGACGGGCTGAGCAACGTCGACTACGCCCCGATCGCCGAGCTCACCGGAGGCTCGGCGCTGGCGCCGATCGTGCTCAACTGCAACGCCCCCGACACCGGCAACATGGAGGTGCTGCTGCGCTACGGCACCGAGGCCCAGCGCGCGCAGTGGCTCGAGCCGCTGCTCGACGGCACGATCCGCAGCGCCTTCGCGATGACCGAGCCGGACGTTGCCTCCTCCGACGCCACCAACATGGCCGCGACCGCGGTCGTCGACGGCGACGAGATGGTGATCAACGGGCGCAAGTGGTGGACGACGGGCGTCGGCCACCCCGACTGCAAGGTCTTCGTCTTCATGGGACTCACCGACCCCGACGCCCACCGCCACCAGCGGCACTCGATGGTGCTCGTGCCGGCCGACGCTCCTGGCGTGAAGGTCGAGCGGATGCTCAACACGATGGGCTACTACGACGAGCCGTTCGGCCACGGCGAGGTGTCGTTCACCGACGTCCGCGTGCCGTTGAGCAACGCGATCGGCGGTCCCGGTGAGGCGTTCGCGATCGCCCAGGGACGACTCGGGCCCGGCCGGGTGCACCACTGCATGCGGCTGATCGGCCTGGCCGAGGCGGCCCTGGCGCTGGCCTGCGAGCGGGGCCTGGACCGCGCGGCGTTCGGCAAGCCCCTGGCCAACCTCGGTGGCAACCGCGAGCGCATCGCCGACGCCCGGATCGCCATCGACTCGACCCGGTTGCTCGTGCTCAACGCTGCCTGGAAGCTCGACTTCGGCGGACCGCTCAACGCCTTGAGCGAGGTCGCTCAGATCAAGGTGGCGGCACCCGTCATGGCCCAGCAGGTCGTCGACATGGCGATGCAGCTGCACGGTGGCGGCGGTCTGTCCGACGACCACCCGCTCGCCGGGATGTGGACCACCGCCCGGGCGCTGCGCCTCGCTGACGGCCCCGACGAGGTGCACCGCGGCGTCATCGCCCGCCTCGAGCTCGGCAAGTACGGCGCCTCCCGCTGACCCGCCTCATGGTCGTCGAGTAGTCGGCCGGCGACCCGCCTGGTCGTCGAGTAGTCGGCCCGCGACCCGTCTGGTCGTCGAGTAGTCGGCCGGCGACGAAGGAGCCCGGGCCGACGTATCGAGACGCGCAGCGCCGAGCCTCGAAACCCCGCGAGATGCCCACCAACTCTCCACAACCGAGGTTCCTCTACGGGTTGTCCACAACCCCGTGGTTGAGCCGAATTGGAGGCGTTCGAGTGTCGGTGGCCGGTGCTTGTATAGACACATGAGCAGGCACCTCGACGACACCGGGACGGGTCACCCGATCCTCGGTTTCCTCGACCTGCTCGAGTCCGGGCTCGACGACATCGCAGGTGTGAGGGCGTGGTCGCTGAACGCTGAGGAGACGTCCTCGGCGATCACCCGGTTGGTCTCGGACCTGGCCCGTTTGGCTGAGGTCGAGGCCCGGTTGTTGGGCCAGGCCGAAGTGGTGGACCTGCCAGGGACGATCGGTGCGAGGTCGTTGGCGCAGTGGCTCTCGCGCACCACCCGCCTGACCGCGGGTGAGGCCGGACGCCGTACCCGCCTCGCGACCGCGCTCGCCGCCCACGACCAGACCCGGGAAGCTGTCGCAGCTGGTGCGGTGCTGCCGGAGCAGGCCACGGTGATCACTGCCGCGGTCGAGGCGCTGGATGAGGAGTACGCCGCCGAGGCCGACCGGGCCGAGGCGTACCTGATCGGCGAGGCCGCCCACTTCGATGCCTACCGGTTGCGCGAGCTCGGCGAGAAGCTCGTGGAGGTCATCGACCCCGACACCGCCGAGGCCCACGAGGCAAAGAAGCTGGCAGAACAAGAAGCACGAGCGTTGAAGCAGGCCGAGGTGAAGTTCCGCACCGGCGGTGACGGCACCGTGCGCGGCTCCTTCGTACTCCCACAGCTGCAGGCCGAGATGTTCCGCAAGGCACTCCAGGCGTTGGCGGCGCCGAAGCACGTGCGCGCGGTGGAGGGTGCCGGTGCCTATGACTATCAGAAGCCCACGCCGCACAAGCTCGGTCTGGCGTTCATCGAGTACCTCGAGCGCTACCCCCTCGACAAGCTCCCCACGATGGGCGGCCTGGCCGCCACCGTGGTCATCACCGCCCCCGCCGATACCGTCACCGGCGACGGGCAGAAGGCGGGCCGCACCGAGGG
>NZ_JAXMNS010000515.1:0-2180 GCF_034670285.1 Nocardioides sp.
TCGGCGGGTTGCGGGATTTTGTCATATAGGTCGATCCGGGTCGACTGGCCGGGGAGGTACTTGGCCTCGAAGTCGTAGAAGTCGCGCGAGGAGTCGACGTGGATCTCGGCCGGCCGAGTCGTCTCCGGGACCCCGTCCGGTCGCTGCAGCACGCCGCACTCGACCTCGCGGCCCCCCTCGGCGGAGGCCTCGACCAGCACGCGCGGGTCGTGCTCGAGAGCAAGAGCCAGGGCGTCGTCGAGGGCCTCGGCGGTGCGCACCTTGGAGACCCCCAGGCTCGAGCCGCCTCGCGCAGGCTTCACGAACGTCGGCAGACCCAGCGCGGCGACGCGACGGCGTACGGCGTCGGGGTCGCGCGCCCACTGGGCGGCCGTGACGGTCACGCCGGGCATCACCGGCAGGCCGGCGGCGGCCAGGACGGTCTTCATGTAGGCCTTGTCCATGCTCACCGCGGAGGCCAGGACACCGGCGCCGACGTAGCGGACGCCGGCCATCTCGAGCATCCCCTGGATCGTGCCGTCCTCGCCCCAGGGTCCGTGCAGCACGGGGAAGACGACGTCGACGTCGCCCAGGACCTCGGGCGGGCGCGAGGCCTCGGAGACCAGCAGGTCGGTGCCGGCGGTGCCCTGCCTGAGCAGGACGCCGGGCCGGGAGTCGTCGACGCTGGGCAGCTGTGCGGCCGCGTCGATGCGGAGCCGCTCGACGTCGCCGGTATCGCGCACCCAGCGGCCGTCGCGGGCGATGCCGACCGCGACGACGTCGTACTGCTCGCGGTCGATGGCTGCCAGGACGCTGCCGGCGGTCACGCAGGAGATCTGGTGCTCGCTCGAGCGCCCGCCGAAGACCACGGCGACACGGGGTCGCTGCGGGGGGCGGGATCGGTCGGTGGGGGCGGGGGTGCCATCGGTGCCGGTCACGGCCCCGACCCTATCCTCGTGGACATGTCCGATCTGTCACCCGACCTGTCCCCCGCCACCGTGACGGTCACCGGCGGCCGTCCGCCGCGCGAGCCGGACGCTCCCCTCAACGTGCCGATCTCGATGGCCTCGACCTACGTCGCCGGCGGCGACACCGAGTACGGCCGTTACGGCAACCCCAGCTGGGAAGCCTTCGAGGACGTCCTCGGCTCCCTCGAGGGTGGGCGGGCCCTGGCCTTCTCCTCCGGCATGGCGGCGGTGACGACCGTGCTCGACCTCGTCGGGCACGGCGCCAAGGTCGTGGCGCCCCAGCACGCCTACCAGGGCAGCATCATGTCGCTCGCCGACCACGAGGCCCGCGGCCGTCTGTCGGCCGAGCTGGTCGACATCGAGGACACCGCCGCAGTCGTGGCCGCCTGCGCCGATGCTGCGCTCGTCTGGCTGGAGACGCCGACCAACCCGGCCCTCGAGCTCGCCGACATCGAGACGATCGCGGCCGCCGCCCACGAGGCCGGCGCCTACGTCGTCGTCGACAACACCTTCGCCACCCCCCTGCTCCAACAGCCGATCGCGCTCGGCGCCGACATCGTCGTGCACTCGGCCACCAAGTACCTCAGCGGCCACAGCGACGTGCTCCTCGGCGCCCTCGTCGTCGACGACGACGAGCTGTACGCCGTGCTGAAGAACCGCCGCTCCCTGACGGGCTCGGTGCCCGGCACCCTCGAGGCGTGGCTCGCGCTGCGGGGCATGCGTACGCTGCACCTGCGCGTCGAGCGGGCCCAGGCCAACGCCCAGGCCCTGCTCCCCCGGCTGCGCGAGCACCCGGCGGTCTCCGAGGTGCGCTACCCCGGGTTCGGTGCGATCGTCTCGATCGTCCTGGACGGCGAGCTGGCCGCCGACCTCCTGGTGCGCAAGACCAGCCTGTGGGTGCACGCCACCTCGCTCGGCGGCGTGGAGTCGACCTTCGAGCGTCGCCGTCGCTGGAAGACCGAGGCACGCACCATCCCCGAGGGGCTCGTGCGGATGTCGGTCGGCATCGAGGACGCCGACGACCTCTGGGCCGACCTGTCCCGGGCCCTCGACCAGGTGGTCGCCCACCGCCCGGAGTAGTGGTCATCGAGTAGCCGGGGAGCGAGCGCAGCGAACCACCGGCGTCGCTGCCCTTGGTCATCGAGTAGCCGGGGAGCGAGCGCAGCGAGCCACCGGCGTCGCTGCCCTTGGTCATCGAGTAGCCGGGGAGCGAGCGCAGCGAGCCACCGGTGT
>NZ_JAXMNS010000516.1:0-2177 GCF_034670285.1 Nocardioides sp.
CGAGGCGGATCGCGATGCCCGCCACGTCGGTGCCGCTGCCCGCCCAGTCGGTGACGTAGCGCTCGACCAGGGCCGTCGAGGTGAGGATGTTGACGAAGATGTCCTTCGAGCCGGCCGCCTGGGCGATGTCGCGGTCGTGGTGCACGTCCTGGAAGTCGCGCGTCGCGATCGCCGTGCTGACAACCAGGGTCGGGGTGATCGGGACCTCCCACACGGGGATGGTGTCTCCGGTCTTCATGCGCGCCTCCAGATCGGCAGGGTGAGGTCGTCGTCGACCCGGTTGAAGTCGACCTGCACGGGCATCCCGATCTCGACGGCGCCGGCCTCGATGTCGTCGGCGTCGACGTCGACGAGCTCGCCGAGCATCCGCAGGCCCTCGTCGAGCTCGACGAGCACCAGCACGATCGGCAGCTCCTTGCCTGGTACGGGCGGGTGACGGTGGACGACGTACGAGAAGACCGTGCCGCGACCGGAGGCCACCACGTGACCGCGATCGAGCGCACCACAGTCGGGGCAGGCCGGGCCGGGCGGGAAGCGAAGCGAGTCGCACGCGTTGCACGACTGGAGCCGCAGCTCGCCGAGCGCGGTGCCGTCCCAGAAGAACTGCGAGTCCCGGCTGATCATCGGGCGGGTGAGGCTCACGACGCCGCTCCCTGGTCTGCGGTCTTCGGGATGAACTTGAGTACCCGAAAGAGCATCGTCGCCACGACGTCGTCGCCTACGTACCAGGTGTTGCGCGACGTCACGAAGTAGCCGACGCCCATGCCGGTGGTCTTGGGGCCGACGACCGACTCCAACGCGGTGGTCACCCGCACCCGCTCCCCGATCTTGAGGGTGCGTCGGTACTCCTGCTCGCAGTTGGTGCCGAGCACCGCCGTGTAGCCGGCGTCGGTGAGCACCTTCATCATCCCGTGCAGGGGGTCGTCGGCCGGGGGCTTTCCGCCCTGGCCGTACATCGTCCAGACCTGCGCCATCGAGGGCGGGGCCTCCCCCGCCTTCCAGCGCGGGTCGGTGTTGCCCATCGCCTCGAGCCAGTTGTTGATCGTCGGCTGGTTGACCGGGTCTCGCGCCTCGCGCTCGGCAGCCTCGCCGAGGGCCTTGATGCGCTCGGCCTCGGCCATGATCAGGTCGTGCCCCGTCATCGCGGCACCCGCGGCAGGGAGAGACCGAACATCGCGATCAGCTCGCGCTGCACCTCCTGAACGCCGCCACCGAATGTGAGCACCAGGTTGCGCTTGATCTGACCGTCGAAGTAGTCGACGAGCTGCTTGGTCCCGGGGTCGGCGGGGTCACCGTGGCGGTGCACCAGCGCGATCAGGTCGGCCGCGACGTGCTGCACCTGGTCGGCGGCGAAGACCTTGGACGACGACGCGTCGCCGACCGAGACCTCCCCGACGGCCGCGGCGCGGGCGACCTCCCAGTTGAGCAGCTCGTTGACGCGGAAGATCGCCGTCGCGCGGCCCATCACCTCACGCACGTCGGGCAGGTCGATGACCCCGGCGGCCGTGGCCCAGGCAGCGACGCGGTCGCGCAACCCCTCGATGCGTCCGGCTGGTCCGAGCATCACGCGCTCGTGGTTGAGCTGGGTGGTGATGAGCCTCCAGCCCTGGTTCTCCTCGCCGACCAGCATCTCGACCGGCACGCGCACGTCGTTGTAGTAGGTCGCGTTGACGTGGTGGGACCCGTCGGCGGTGATGATCGGCGTGAAGGAGTAGCCCGGGTCGGTGGTGTCGACGATGAGGATCGAGATGCCCTTGTGCTTGGGCGCGTCCGGGTCGGTGCGCACGGCCAGCCACACGTAGTCGGCCTGGTGGCCGCCGGTGGTCCACATCTTCTGGCCGTTCACGATGTAGTGGTCTCCGTCGCGCCGCGCCGTCGTCCGCAGGGCGGCGAGGTCGGTGCCCGCGTCGGGCTCGGAGTAGCCGATCGCGAAGTGCACGTCGCCGGCCAGGATGCGCTCGAGGAACAGCTCCTTCTGGTGCTCGGTGCCATAGCGGATCAGCGTCGGTCCGACGGTCTGCAGCGTGACGGCAGGCAGGTGCACGTCGGCGTGCTGCGCCTCGTTGGCGAAGATCGTCTGCTCGATCTCGCCGAGGCCGTGGCCGCCGTACTCCTTCGGCCACCCGACGCCCATCCAGCCGTCCTCACCCATCTGTCGCACGATGCGCTGATAGGTG
>NZ_JAXMNS010000517.1:0-2173 GCF_034670285.1 Nocardioides sp.
GCGCCCGAGGCGGTCGTGGCCCCGGTGGTCCCGGCGGCGCTCGCGGTGGCCCCGGCGGAGCCCCCGGTCGCGGTGGTCCGGGAGGTCGCCCCGGCGCCCCCGGTCGCGGTGGTCCCGGTGGAGCGCCCGGCAGCACGCCGGGTCGTCCCGGTGGGTTCCCCAGCGGTGCCCGTCCGACTCGTCCCGGCCAGCGCGGCCAGACCCAGGGTGCTTTCGGGCGCGCTGGTGGTCCGTCGCGTCGCGGTCGCAAGTCCAAGCGGGCGCGTCGTCAGGAATTCGAGGCCATGGAGGCCCCGACGATCGGCGGCATGCGGGTCCGCAAGGGCAACGGTGAGACGGTCCGTCTCGCTCGTGGCGCCTCGCTGACCGACTTCGCCGACAAGATCGGCGTCGAGCCGGCTTCGCTGGTGCAGATGCTCTTCCACCTCGGCGAGATGGTCACGGCCACCGAGTCGGTCAACGACGCGGTGCTGCACCTGCTCGGCGAGGAGCTCAACTACGTCGTCGAGGTCGTCTCCCCCGAGGACGAGGACCGCGAGCTGCTCGAGACCTTCGACATCGAGTTCGGTGCCGACGAGGGCGGCGAGGACGACCTGGTCATCCGACCGCCGGTCGTCACCGTCATGGGTCACGTCGACCACGGAAAGACCAAGCTCCTCGACGCGCTGCGCAACGCCAACGTCGTCGACAAGGAGGCCGGTGGCATCACCCAGCACATCGGTGCTTACCAGGTCGCGACCGAGGTCGACGACAGCGAGCGTCGGATCACCTTCATCGACACCCCGGGTCACGAGGCCTTCACCTCGATGCGTGCCCGTGGTGCCCAGGCGACCGACATCGCCGTCCTCGTGGTGGCGGCTGACGACGGCGTCATGCCGCAGACGGTCGAGGCGCTCAACCACGCCAAGGCCGCGGGCGTGCCGATCGTGGTGGCCATCAACAAGATGGACAAGCCCGAGGCCGACCCGACCAAGGTCAAGGGTCAGCTCACCGAGTACGGCCTGGTGCCCGAGGAGTACGGCGGCGACTCGATGTTCGTCGAGGTCTCGGCCAAGGCCGAGCTCAACCTCGACAAGCTGCTCGAGGCGATCGTGCTGACGGCGGACGCCTCCCTGGACCTGCGTGCCAACCCGGCGCAGGACGCTCAGGGTCTGGTCATCGAGGCGCACCTCGACCGCGGTCGCGGTCCGGTGGCCACGATCCTGGTCCAGCGCGGCACGCTGCGCGTCGGCGACTCGATCGTGGCGGGTCCGGCCTACGGCCGGGTCCGGGCCATGCTCGACGAGCACGGCGAGGAGATCACCGAGGCCGACCCGTCGCGTCCCGCGATGGTCCTCGGTCTGAGCAGCGTTCCTGGTGCAGGCCAGAACTTCCTCGTGGTCGAGGACGACCGGATGGCTCGCCAGATCGCCGAGAAGCGTGAGGCGCGTGAGCGTGCGGCCATGCAGGCCAAGCGACGCGTGCGTCGTACGCTCGAGGACTTCATGGCCTCCATGGAGAAGGGCGGCACGCAAGAGCTGAACCTGATCCTGAAGGGCGACGTGTCCGGCTCGGTCGAGGCTCTCGAGGACGCGCTGTCGCAGATCGACGTGGGCGACGACGTGGGCATCCGCGTCATCGACCGCGGTGTCGGTGCGATCACCGAGACCAACGTCGACCTCGCCGCTGCCTCCGACGCGATCATCGTCGGCTTCAACGTCCGGCCCCAGGGTCGGGCCGGCGAGATGGCCGACAAGGAAGGCGTGGAGATCCGGTACTACACCGTCATCTACCAGGCCATCGACGAGATCGAGGCAGCGCTCAAGGGCATGCTCAAGCCGGAGTTCGAGGAGGCCTCCTTGGGTCAGGCGGAGATCCGTGCGATCTTCTCCAGCTCCAAGATCGGCAAGATCGCCGGTTGCATGGTCACCGCCGGAACCATCCGACGCAACGCGAAGGTCCGCATCGTCCGCGACGGCAAGGTGGTGGCCGACAACCTCGACCTCGCCTCGCTCAAGCGTGAGCGCGACGACGCGTCCGAGGTCCGCGAGGGCTTCGAGTGCGGTCTGGTGCTGAAGAACTTCAGCGACATCAAGGAAGGCGATGTCGTGGAGGCCTTCGAGATGCGCGAGATCCCGCGCGGCTGATCGAGCTGTGCTCGCGAAGCGGGAGTTTCACCACCTCAGTGGTGAAA
>NZ_JAXMNS010000518.1:0-2149 GCF_034670285.1 Nocardioides sp.
AGCGCGGTCAAAGTGATCGCTCTGGCCTGACGTGTGGCTCGAGCCGGTGCCCGGGGCGGAGAGCCCGGAGGCGCTCCGCACGGCCTACGTAGACTTCCTCACCGCCAGGCTCGCGACGCGGCAGTGGCTCCCCGGGGCGGGTGGTCGAGATGCCTGAGGAGACTGGGACCCCCGCACCGACCCGGGAGGCCTATCAGTACGTCGTCCTGCGCTGCGTGCCGCGCGTCGACCGCGAGGAGTTCCTCAACGTCGGCGTCGTCCTCTACTGCCACGGCACCGACGCGCTGCGCAGTGCCTGGCACGTCGACGACGCGCGGCTCGCCGCCCTGGGTGGCGCCGTCGACGCCGACCAGCTGCGCGCCTCGCTGCGGTTCGTCGACGCCGTCTGCGAGGGCGCCCCGGAGGCAGGACCGGCCGGCCGGGCGAGGACCAGCCAGCGCTTCGGCTTCCTCAAGGCCCCGCGCAGCACGGTGCTGCAGCCGGGGCCGGTGCACGGCGGCACGAGCCTCGACCCGGACGCCGAGCTCGGCCGTCTGCTGGGCTGCCTGGTCGGTTGAGTGGTCGGTTGAGTGGTCGGTTGAGTGGTCGGCTGGGCGCCGCTCAGACCGGCACGAGCTCCACGGCGCCGACGGCGTAGCGAGCCAGCACCATGCGGGCGACCTCGGGGTGCGCGCCGAGAGGCTCGGACACAGCGACGGCGCCCGCCTCGAGGGCCATCTCGGTCGAGCGGTCGGTGAGCATGCCCGGGCTGAGGAACAGCGAGGCAACCGCGATGTGGCGGCGACCCTCGGCGCGGAAGGCGCGCACGGCCTCGCCGGTCGCGGGAGGGGCGCTGGAGGCGTAGGCCGCGGCCACGGGGAGCTTGTGATGGGTGCCCCAGAGGCGGGCGAGCCGTGCCACGGACTGGTTGGCCAGCGCGTCCGTCGAGCCGGCGGCGGCCAGGACCAGGGCGTCCAGCTCGCGCACCCGGGACGCACGCAGTGCCTCGCGCAGGCGCTCGTCGAGGACCTCGAGGAAACAGGCCTCGAGCCCGAGCAGGCCACTGACCCGGATCTCCAGACCGGGGTGACGTCCGGTGGCGAGGGCGAGGGCCGTGGCGATCTCGACGGAGTCGATCTCGACCTCGGAGAGGGCGAGCGGCACGATCACGATCTCGTCGTGACCGGCCTTGACGAGGCGGTCGACGACGGTCTGGAACGCCGGCTTGGTGGCCCGAGCAGGGACGTCGGCGCTCTCGAGGAAGGCTCGCTCGACGCGGAGGTCGGGGCGCTGGGCCTTCACCTCGGCGACCAAGGCGGTCACGGTCGATGCGGTCCGCGAGTCGCGGCTCGCGTGGGCCAGGGCCACCAGGGCGGGAGCAGGCATCAGAATCGTTCCTCTCGTGATCTTGCGTGGTAACAAACAAACGGGGGGCGTGCCGATCAGGTGTGGATCCCGCACTCGGTCTTGCTGGTGCCGGCCCAACGCCCGCTGCGCGGGTCGTCGCCGGGGGCGACGCGCCGGGTGCAGGGCGCGCACCCGATCGAGGGGTAGCCGTCGTAGACGAGCGGGTTCACCAGGACGCCGTTGTCCTCGATGTAGGCCTCGACCTGCTCGTCGCTCCACCGAGCCAGGGGCGAGACCTTGACCTTGCCCTTCTTCGCGTCCCACCCGATGACGGGGGCGATGACGCGGTTGTGGGTCTCAGCACGCCGCAAGCCGGTGGCCCAGGCGTCGTAGTGCGCCAGGGCGTCGGCCAGCGGCGCCACCTTGCGCAGGGCGCAGCAGAGGTCCGGGTCGGTCTTGTAGAGGTCCTTGCCGTGCTCGGCGTCCTGCTCGGCAACCGACTGCTTCGGGGTGATCGAGAGCAGGGTGACGTCCATCGTGGCCTCGACGGCGTCGCGGGTGCCGACGGTCTCGGCGAAGTGGTAGCCGGTGTCGAGGAAGACCACGTCGATCCCGGGCACGACCTTCTGGGCCACGTGGGCCAGGACCGCGTCGCCCATGGAGGAGGTGATCGCGAACCGCTCGCCGAAGGTGGCGGCGGCCCACTCGATGATCGTCTCGGCCGGGGCGAGCTCGAGCTCGGCGCCCCAGTGGGAGACCAGGTCGCGCAGCTCTTCGGGGGAGCGACCTCCGGCGGTGGCGCCGCGGAAGGCACGCGCGGAGC
>NZ_JAXMNS010000519.1:0-2147 GCF_034670285.1 Nocardioides sp.
CCGCAGCGCCCTTGCCGCGCACGGGGCACGAGACCACCCGCACCGGGAGCGCGGGGGTGTCGGCCTCACGGGCGAGAACGGCCGTGGCGTCGCACGATCCGTTGTCGACCACGATCACCTCGACCGCACCGAGGCGTGCGCGGTGCTCGCGCACGAACCGTCGCAGCTCACGCAGCGTGCGTGGCAGCCGGTCCGCCTCGTTGTAGGCAGGTATGACGATCTGCAGCATCTGGGCCCTCCCAAGCCGTCAGCAGTACGGGTCCCCACCCTCCCGGGGGGACCACGAGTCGTAGGCGCGCGCGTCAGCGGCCCGCCGAGGCGGGCCTGCTCAGCGCACGAGCGCTACTGCTCGGAGTACTGGCTCAGCTCGGACTGGGCGACCGGCTTCTGGTCTCCCTTGGCGGCGTTGACCCCGCCGACGGTCAGCGCCGTGGCTGCGGCTGCACCCACCAGCCCTGCGACAACGACGTTGAGCGTGTTTCCGATGCCTGCGGCACCCGTGTTCTGTCCAGTCATGTGCTCGGTCCCCTCCCAAAGACCTCGCGGAGACCCGGTCATCTGTGATGACGGTTACTCCCCGGGAGGAGTATGCGGGCGACGGCAACGCCGAGCAAACCGAACGCCCCCAAGTGGCCCGAAGTGACTAGGCCGACCTGGTCCTTGTGACTACTCGCGAGTACCGATTGCGCTAGACGCGCGTCAATTTCCCCTAGGTCGAGGAGCACCAGGTGCTCCCCCACGAACACCTCGACCCCCTCCGGCGGCGGTGCCGAACCCTGGTCGAGCTCGAGCAGGACCCACCGCACCCCGAGGGAGCGCAGGGCCGGAGCCTGCGCCTCCTGGTCGAGGTCCAGGGCAGCCTCCACACGCTGGACGCGCGGATCCTCCGACCCGATCTCGACGCCGTCCACGAAGGTGCGGTCGTCGATCAGCACGTCACCGGGGAGGTAGCGAGGAGCGGGGTCCAGCACGGCGCGGCCACCGGTCCAGTCGAAGCGGCGATAGCTGCCGGTCCACGGGAGGACGACGGTGGTGGTGTGCGCCTCGGCCTCGATGAGCGAGCCGGCGGCATCCCAGTCGCTCGGGTACGACGAGCGCTCCAGGCCGCTCCCCCAGGCGAGGCTCGGGAGCAGGAGCACGGGTGCGAGCACCAGCAGTCCGGCCACGCCCGCGAACGACTCACGACCCGGGCGCACCTGCGCCAGGACCCCGCTGACCGCGGAGGCGAGGCCGACGGCGAGGAGCAGCGCGGCCGGGGCGAGGAAGCGCTGGGCGTCGCGCAGCAGCGCCAACGCCGGCACCTGCTCCCCCAGCCAGGCGTAGCTGTCACCGCCGCCGAGTCCGGGCACCGCGGCCACCGCGAGCGAGAGCGCCGCCAGCAGGGCGAGTCGTCGTACCTCCGGGGCTCGCACGTCGTGCCGTAGTCGCCGGGCACCGGCGAGGGCAGTCACTGTCACGGCGCACGCCAGGGCGACGACGACGGCGCTGGTGCGCTCACCGGCCACGATCGAGGTCTTCCACGTGCCCCCCATCGACAGCAGGCTGCCGAGCACGCCGAGGGAGGACTCCGCGCGCGGGGCGAAGAGGTCGAAGACACCCGCGGTGGTGACGGTGCTCGAGCGCGCGAGCAGGGAGGGCAACAGCCACGACAGGTTGGCGACCAGCGCCAGCACCGCCAGGACCGCCCAGGACGACCAGACCAGCCGTAGTCCCAGCACCGCCACCACGACCACGGCCATCACCCCGCTGGACGGACTGCAGATCGCCGAGACCACCAGCGCCACCGCGACCGGCGCCCACCCCCGTCGTACGTCGGCCCGGTAGCGCCGTGCGGCCAGCGCCACCCAGGGCAGCGCCAGGTAGCCGCACAGGATCGCCCACTGCCCGATCTGGAGGTGGTCGTGCACCCAGGGGTTCCACACGAAGAACGTCACCGCAGCCGCCCGCGCGGCCCACGACCGCTCCCCTGCGAGACGGCTGATGCCCAGGCCACCGAGCAGGAAGGCCGAGACGAGGAAGACGCGCTGCACCACCGACCCCGGGACCGCCTGCGTCAGCACCGAGACGATCGCGTCCATCGGCACCGAGCGCGGCAGCGATCCGTCGAGTCCCAGCCACGCCGACTTCCAAGGCTGCTGGGGCACGAA
>NZ_JAXMNS010000520.1:0-2145 GCF_034670285.1 Nocardioides sp.
CATGCGCACCCCCGTCGGTACCCACGTCCTGATGGGCCCCGGGCTCGTCAAGGGCGCTCTCGCGTCGGCTGACGAGCTCGGCTGCGAGTCGTTCCAGATCTTCGTCGGCAACCCCCGCGGCTGGGCGCTGAGCGCCGGCAAGCCGGCGGAGGACGCGGCCTTCGCCGCCGCGATCGCCGAGAGCCGCCAGCGGGTCTTCATCCACACGCCATACCTCGTCAACCTCGGCTCCCCCACCGCCGCGACCTACGAGAAGTCGGTCGCCCTGGTCGCCCACAACCTCACGCGAGCCGCCGAGATCGGCGCCGAGGGCGTCGTCGTCCACACCGGGTCGTACGTCGACCCGGCAGGCCCCGACGGTGCCGGCGCCGTCGAGCGGCATGCCGCGGCGCTGCGCCAGGTGCGCGAGGGACTGCTCCCCCTGCTCGACACGATCGCGGACGACGACGCCCCCTGGCTCCTGCTCGAGCCCACCGCCGGCCAGGGCCGCTCCCTGTGCGCCGGGGTCGACGACCTCGAGGCCTACCTCGGAGCGCTCGACGACCACCCCAAGGCCGGCATCTGCCTCGACACCTGCCACGTCTTCGCCGCGGGCGCACCGCTCGACGAGCCCGGCGGCGCGACCGCGACGCTCGACCGGCTCGTCGAGCTCGGCGGGTCCGGCCGGCTGCGCCTGGTCCACGCCAACGACTCGATGGACGTGCGGGGCGCGATGAAGGACCGCCACCCGAAGATCGGCGCGGGTCACATCGGCGCCGCTGCCTTCAGCGAGCTGTTCGCGCACCCCGCCACCGAGGGAGTGCCGTTCATCCTCGAGACGCCGGGCTCCCGCGCAGTGGGCGACCCCGACCTCGCGCTGCTCAAGAGCCTGCGGTGAGCCTCCTCGCCGGTCGCGTGCGACCGTCGACGACGACCCTGGCCACGGTGGCGCTGCTGGCCATGACGGCGAGCTGGGGCTCGACGTTCTTCCTCATCAAGGACCTCCTCGACCGGGTCCCGACGCTCGACTTCCTCGCCGTCCGCTTCGCCATCGCGGGCCTGGCGATGGTCGTGGTCGCGCCTCGCGCCATCGGCCGCCTCTCCCCTGAGCTGCGGCGCCGCTCGATCGCCCTGGGGGCGCTCTACGGACTGGCCCAGATCCTCCAGACGGCGGGGCTGGCGCACACTGCCGCGAGCGTGTCGGGCTTCATCACCGGGCTGTACGTCGTCGCCACGCCGCTGCTGGCCGCCGTCCTGCTCCGCACCCGGATCACCGGGTTCACGTGGGCCTCGGTGGCCCTCGCCACCGCCGGCCTCGGCGTGCTCACCCTCGACGGCGTCGCCCTGGGCTACGGCGAGGCGCTCACCCTGGTCGCCGCGGTGCTCTACGCCCTGCACATCGTGGCCCTCGGTGCGTGGTCGACGGCGCAGGACGCCCTGGGGATGTCGATCGTGCAGCTGCTCGTGATCGCGGTGATCTGCCTGGTCGCCACGGCCCCCGACGGCATCGTGCTCCCGGCGACCACCGCCGACTGGGTCTCGGTGGTCTACATGGCGCTCGTGGCCGGGGCGCTGGCCCTCATCGCGCAGACCTGGGCCCAGGCCCACCTCGCGCCCACCCGCGCCGCGATCGTGATGAGCATGGAGCCGGTCTTCGCCGCGACCTTCGCCGTCGGACTGGGCGGGGAGACCCTCACCTGGCGGATCCTGGCCGGCGGGGCGATGGTGGTCACCGCGATGCTCGTGGTCGAGGCCGGTCCGCGGCGCGCCATCGAGGGCGAGGTCCAGCACCTCGCGGTGTGACGGGTGCGGCGGGGGCTGCCGTACGCGCCGCTGTACGGGCCGTCATACGGCTGCCGTGACGAAACTCCCGCTTCTTGTACGGAGTTCCGCACCACAAGCGGGAGTTTCACCGCTGAAGTGGTGAAACTCCCCCCGAGCGACCACGGCCGTCCCAGCCCGTGACACGCCCGGACCACGCTCAGGCAGGTCGGGCTAGAGTCACTCACGTGGCGCACACCTATTTCTTTGGACACCTGCCGGGAGCACCCGTGCAGGCTCGTTCGTAGACGCGCCCGCACCCACCAACGCCCCGGCTCGAGCCGGGGCGTTTGTCATGTCCGGGCCGGAGCCGGGGTCCACGCCAGAAAACAGAGGAATCACCAT
>NZ_JAXMNS010000521.1:0-2131 GCF_034670285.1 Nocardioides sp.
GACGATCAGCCGGTCCAGGTCGATCGCAGTCGTGTACGGCGAGAGCCCCACGCGCACGCCACCGGTGTCGCCGAGGCCGGCGTGCCGTGATGCCTCGATGGCGTAGAAGCTGCCTGCGGGGGCGATCACGCCCAGCCCGGCGAGGTGCTCGTAGACCGCGCGCGGCTCGTGACCGTCGACGCGGAGGAGCACTGTGGGCGTGCGGGAGGCGGGGCGGCCCAGCACGTGCACGTGGCTGAGCCGGTCGAGGCCGATGAGCAGGCGGGCGAGCAGCGCGTCCTCGTGCGCGGCGAACTCGGCGAAGGCCGACACCAGGCGCTCGCGGCGCGGCGCGTGCTCGTCGATGGTGGCGAAGGAGGCGATGAAGTCGACGGCAGCCGTCACCGCGGCGAGCTGCTCGTAGGGCAGCGTGCCGATCTCGAACCGCTCCGGCACCGCGTCGGTCGAGGGCAGCAGCTTGTCGGGCTGCAGCGTCTCGAGGAACGCCGGGTCTGCGGCGAGGACGCCGAGGTGCGGTCCGAAGAACTTGTACGGCGAGCACGTCACGACGTCCGCGCCGAGCGCGACCCGGTCGACCGCTGCGTGAGCCGCCAGGTGCACCACGTCGACATGCACGACGGCGCCGACCTCGTGCGCGGCGGCCGCGATGCCGACGACGTCCGGGCGGGTGCCGAACAGGTTGGACGCGGCCGTCACCGCCACCAGCCTCGTGCGGTCGTTGAGCAGTGGGCGGACGTCGTCCAGCTCGGCGGTCTCGGGGTCGAAGCCGAGCCAGCGCACCGTGGCGCCGACACGCTCGGCGGCCACGACCCAGGGCCGGATGTTGGAGTCGTGGTCGAGGCGGGTCACGACGACCTCGTCCCCCGGGCCCCACGAGGCGCTCAGCGTGCGGGCGAGGTCGAAGGTCAGGGCCGTCATGGAGCGGCCGAACACGATGCCGCGCGGGTCGGAGCCGAGGAAGTCGCCCATCGCCTCACGGGCGCCGATCGTGGTGGCCTCGGTCAGCTGCTCGGGCGCCGTGAGCGCACCGCGCTGGCACATGCCGGACGTCATCGCAGCGGCCGTCGCGTCGGCGACGACCTGCGGGACGAGCGAGCCACCCGGTCCGTCGAGGCGGACGAGGCCGGCGCCCGCACCGGTGGTCAGGGCGGGGAAGGCGGCGCGCAGTCGGGTGACGTCCATGTCGCCATGCTGTCAGGCGTGCAGCGCGGCCGAGTGCACGTGGTCTGATGTCTCGATGAGCTCATCGTCTGTGGCCGACCACCCGATCGGCATCGACTTCGGCGGCCGTGGCATCAAGGCCGCACCGGTCGACCTCGGCCGGGGCGACTTCGCCGGCGACCGTCAACGCATCGCGACCCCGGATCCCGCGACGCCGGACGCCGTCGCCGACGTGTTCGTCGAGCTGCTCGCCTCACTGGCGAAGGCCGAGGGCATCGACGGCTCGACCAGTCCGGTCGGTGTGACCGTGCCGGGCATCGTGCGTCACGGTGTCGTCGGCTCGGCAGCCAACATCGACGACGCGTGGATCGGCACGGACGCCGACGCGCTGTTCACGAAGGCCACCGGACGCGCGGTGCGGGTGCTCAACGACGCCGACGCGGCCGGCCTGGCCGAGGTGCGCTTCGGGGCTGCCCGCGGTCAGAACGGCCTGGTCGTCGTGACGACGCTCGGCACGGGGATCGGTTCGGCGTTCGTCCACGACGGGGTGCTGGTGCCCAACACCGAGCTGGGCCACCTCGAGATCGACGGCCACGTCGCCGAGTCCCGCGCAGCCAACAGCGTGCGCGAGAGCGAGGACCTCACCTGGGAGAAGTGGGCCCGACGACTCACCACCTACTACCGGACCCTCGAGCGGCTGTTCTCCCCGGACCTGATCGTGGTCGGCGGCGGCGTGAGCAAGCACGCGGCGTCGTTCCTGCCGATGGTCGAGCTCGAGACGCCGATCATCCCGGCCCTGTTGCTCAACAAGGCCGGGATCATCGGAGCAGCGCTGCACGCAGCCGAGGGCTGACCTCAAGGGGGAGGGCCGTGGGTGCCGGCCAGCCCTCGGCTGCGAGAGGGAGTCAGCGCTTGATCTTGGGCGACTTCACCGTGACCGTGCCGGCCCGGTAACCGGCCTTGGCGGCGG
>NZ_JAXMNS010000522.1:0-2128 GCF_034670285.1 Nocardioides sp.
CCGAGCAGCGGGTGGCCCGACGGGTGCACGCCGAGGTCGGCCAGTGCCGCGACGGCGCCGGGCATCAGTCCTTCGCCGCAGGCCTTGTCGAGCGTGCCGGGGCGTGACTCCCACACCCGCACCGACAGCCCGGCACGCTGGGCGTGCAGGGCGGTGGCGAGACCGGCCGGCCCGCCGCCGATGACGAGCAGGTCGATCACCCGCGGCTCCCGGTGGCGGGGGCCTCGAGGGGAGCAGAGTCGAGCGCGCGCTCCTCGGTGCTGATGCGCACGCGCAGCAGCCCGGCGTTGAGCACGGTGAAGGCCAGCGCGGTGATCCAGGCGCCGCCCACCAGCGGCAGCGCGATGCCCTCGAGCACGACCGCGACGTAGTTGGGGTGGCGGAAGTAGCGGTAAGGACCGCCCTCGACGAGAGGGAGCCCCGGCACGACGATGACGCGGGTGTTCCACCGCGGCCCGAGGGTGCGGATGCACCACCAGCGCAGCGCCTGGCTGAGCACGGCCAGCACCAGCATCGACCAGGCCAGCAGCGCCGGCACGTCGGGACGTCGTACCCACACCTCGACGAGCGCGCCCACCAGGAACCCGGTGTGGAGCACGACCATGAAGGGGTAGTGACCAGCGCCGGTCTCGACGCCGCCGCGCTCGACAGCCCAGGCGGCGTTGCGCTTGGAGACGACGAGCTCGGCGAGCCGCTCGACGCCGACGGCGGCGATCAGCAGGGTGAAGAGGACCTCTGGACTCAGGGAGCTCATGCACGCTCACCCGCCCGCACGAGCACCAGCTCGGAGCAGAAGCCCGGCCCCATTGCCAGCATCAGGCCGTAGGAGCCAGGTCGTGGCGGCCGGTCGGCGAGGGTGTCGGCGAGCACGTGGAGCACGGAAGCCGACGACAAGTTGCCGATGCGGGCGAGGGAGTCCCAGGTGACCTGGAGCGCTTCGCGCTCGACGCCGAGGGTGTCCTGCATGGCCTCCAGCACCTTGGGGCCGCCGGGGTGGGCGACGTAGAACTCGATGTCGTCGCGAGTCAGGCCGTGGTCGGCGACGAAGCCGTCGACGTCGTCGCCGACGTAGTGACGCACCAGGTCGGGGACGGCGGCGTCCAGCACGATCTTGAGCCCGCCGGCGCCGACGTCCCAGCCCATCGTGCGCTCGGAGTCGGGGTAGAGGTGGCTGCGGCTGGCCAGCACCTCGAGTCGTACGGCGTCCTCGGCCGGCGCGAGCTCGGCTGCGCGGCGCGATCCCGCCGCCACCACCGCGGCCGCACCGTCGCCGAAGAGGCCGCTGCCCACGAGGTTGGCGATCGAGACGTCGTCGCGCTGCAGGGTGAGCGAGCAGAGCTCGACCGACATCAGCACCGCGACCTCGTCGGGATGACCGACGAGGTAGTCGTGCAGCCGCGCGACACCGGCCGCGCCGGCGACGCAGCCGAGCCCGACGAGCGGCATCCGCTTCACGTCGGGGCGCAGGCCGATCATCGCCGCGACCCGGGCCTCGAGCGAGGGCACAGCCAGGCCGGTGACGGTGGCGCTGATGATCAGGTCGACGTCGGTGGGGGCGAGGCCGGCGGCCTTGAGCGCATCGGTGACAGCGCGGGCGCCGAGCTCGGTGCCGACCCGGATGAAGGCGTCGTTGGACTCGCCGAAGTCCGTGATCCGGCCGTAGTCCTCCAGTGGCAGGGCGGTGTGGCGGGTGTCGACGCCGGCGTTGCGGTGAAAACGCTCGACCACCCGACGGTCGACCTTGCCATGCAGCATCGTCTCGGTGAACGACGTGGTGATCTCGGCCTGGGTCGAGCGGTGCTCGGGCAGGGCTCCGCGGACGCTGAGCACGTGCATGTCATGTCTCCTGGATCGACGATGGTGCGGGATCTGACAACGGTGGTTGAGGTGCGAGGAGCGCCAGCGACGAGCCTCGAAACCCAGCGAGCCGAGACGCAGCATCGCGAATTCCGGCCGCGCCCAGGCCGAGCCCGAGCCGCGCCGTGATGCGACCGCGCGCCAGGCCCAGCTCGACGAGGTCGTCGAAGACCCCCTGGTGCCGGTGCGAGGCGGCGAGGCCGATGTCGAGCACCGGGCCGGAGCGGCACAAGGTCGCGGCGAGCGCGGTGTGGCGCAGGTGGCGCGCGAG
>NZ_JAXMNS010000523.1:0-2097 GCF_034670285.1 Nocardioides sp.
GTACGCCACTCACGGTGATCTCGGGCAACCTCGAGATGCTTCAGGACGTCGTGCTCGACCCGGAGACGGACCGCTTCCGTGAGGCCATCAACCGCGGCACGACGAGGATGCAGCGCGTCGTCGACGACCTGCTGCTCCTGGCCCGCATCAGCCATCCCCAGCAACCCGTCGAGCGCTCCCCGCTCGACCTGCGACCCGCGATCCGTGAGGTCAGTGCCTTCGTCGAGTCGACAGCAATCGCCAAGGGCCTCGCGCTGCACGTCGAGATCAGTGACGACGACCTGACGATCCTCGGCCACGCAGCCGAGATCGAGCGGCTCCTCAGCAACCTGGTCAGCAACGCCGTGAAGTACACCCGCACCGGTGGCACCGTGCGGGTCAGCGCCCGCCGGGTGGAGCACCGCGTGGTGCTCCAGGTCGCCGACGACGGCCTCGGGATCTCCCGCGCCGACCAGGCACGACTCTTCACGTCCTTCTTCCGCACCACCAACCCCGACGCGCTGCGGGAGTCGGGCACCGGCCTCGGCCTCGCGATCGTGTCGCACATCGTCCAGCGCCACGGCGGCACGGTCGAGGTGGCCTCGCGGCTCGGCGAGGGCTCGACCTTCACCGTGCGCCTGCCCGCACGCTGAGCCAGTCGCTGGGCCGGCCGCTGGTCAGGGTCGACTCGTCAGGGCGACGGGACCGTCAGGGGGTGGGGACGGCGAAGTGCTCGCGGGCGAAGTCCAGCGACTCGCGCAGGTCGGCCTCACGCTCCTCGCGCGACGCGCAGCGCCGCGTGTTGATCTCGAGCACGATGGCGCCGTCGAAGGATGTCGAGGCGAGGTGCTGCAGGAATGCCGCGGCACCCATCGACCCGCGGCCGGGCACGAGGTGCTCGTCCTTGGCCGACCCGCTGCCGTCGGTGAGGTGGACGTGGCGCAGCCGGTCGCCGAGCCGCTCGGCCATCTCGATCACGTCGGACTGGGCGATCGCGGCGTGCGAGAGGTCGATGGTGGTGTTGGCGTAGGGCTCCGAGGACGGGTCCCACCCGGGGAGGTACATCTCGGCGCCACGGTTCTTCGTCGCTCGCCACGGATACATGTTCTCCACCGCGAAGCGGATGCCCGTGGAGTTCTCCAGGGCCGCGATCCCGTTGACGAAGTCGCGCGCGTACTCCTTCTGCCACCGGAACGGCGGGTGCACGACGACGACGTCGGCCCCGACCTCGTGGGCCATCTCGGCCGATCGCTCGAGCTTGCCCCACGGCTCGGTGCCCCAGACGCGCTGCGTGAGCAGCAGCGTCGGCGCGTGCACGGCGCAGATCGGGATCTCGTGGTGCTCGGAGAGCTGGCGTACCGCGGCGACCTGCTGGCTGAGGGCGTCGAGCCCGACCATCACCTCGACGGCGTCGTAGCCCAGCTGGGCGGCGTAGGCGAAGCCGTGCGCCGTCGACTCCGGGTAGACCGAGGAGGTGGACAGCCCGATGACGCCCATCAGGAGTCGGCGACGCTGAGTCGGTCGATGCGTTCGAGGATGACGCCCTCACGCAGGGCCCAGGGGCAGATCTCGAGGGCGGGCAGGTCGAAGATGTCCATGCACGCCTCGGCGACGAGCGCCCCCGGCAGCACCTGGTGGGCGCGGCTGGCCGAGACGCCCGGCAGGTCGGCGAGCTCGTCCGGCCCCATCTCCACCAGCCGGGGGATCCACTCGCGCAGGTCGCTCTGGCGCAGCGACCGGGGCGTGAGCGGACCATCGGCCGACGGGGCCGCACCGCAGATGCGAGCCAGGGAGCGGAAGGTCTTGGACGACGCCGCGGCGCGGTGCGGGCGCCCGGCACGCAGGAGGTTGCCGGCGTCGCGGGCGATGTCGGTGCGGATCGCCTTGCGGATCTGCTTCAGCCCGGCCTCGTCGATCTGCTCGGTGAAGTGGGCACGTGCGAGCCGAGCCGCGCCGAGGGGCAGCGACCAAGCGACGTCCGGACGCTCGTCCTTGCCCGCCGCGATCTCCAGCGAGCCGCCGCCGATGTCGAAGACCGCCAGTCGGCCGGCCGACCACCCGAACCACCGTCGTACGGCGAGAAAGGTGAACCGGGCCTCGTCCACGCCCGAGAGCACC
>NZ_JAXMNS010000524.1:0-2095 GCF_034670285.1 Nocardioides sp.
TCCTGGAGCGGCGACGTCTCACTGGGCGTCGACGCCTGGACGCACGGCGGCGCTGATCGCTCTGGTCGGCCCAGGGCGACAGCGCCGCCGCCGGACCCGGTGGCGAAGGGGCCCGACGCGGACCCCGAAGCCGTGGCGCGCAAGATCCTGCTGGATGCGTTGACCGGCCAGGCACGCAGCCGCAAGGAGCTCTCCGACAAGCTCGCCAAGAAGCTCGTGCCGGTCGAGATCGCCGAGCGGCTGCTCGACCGGTTCGAGGAGGTCGGCCTGATCGACGACGAGGCCTTCGCCCGGCTGTGGGTCTCGCACCGTCAGCCCGGCAAGGGCTTGGCGCGCCGGGCCCTCGCCCAGGAGCTGCGTCGCAAGGGCGTCGACGACGAGATCGCTCGCGAGGTGCTCGACGAGGTCGACCCCGCCGACGAGGAGGAGGCCGCACGTCGGTTGGTGCGCAAGAAGCTCCGCACCCTGACCCGCGTCGACGACACCGTCGCCACCCGGCGCCTGGTCGGGCTCCTGGCTCGCAAGGGCTACGGGTCGGGCATCTCGTTCGCCGTGGTGCGCGACGAGCTGAAGGCCGCCCGGAGCGCCGAGGCGGTGGAGGACGACGACGTCCTAGGGTGAGGACATGAACCTCGTCGAGCACCTGCGGCTCCCGCCCGGCCCCGTCGACCTCACGCAGTGGGCGACCGACGAGGCGCACGACTTCGACGGCTCCAAGAGTGACGGCAAGGACGCCCTCGCCGAGCTCGGTGCCGACCTGGCCGACCTGCAGGAGCGGCTGTTCGCCGAGGGGCGCACGGAGGGCTCGCGCAGCGTCCTGCTCGTGCTCCAGGGGATGGACACCTCCGGCAAGGGCGGCGTCGTGCGCCACACCGTCGGACTGATCGACCCCCAGGGCGTGCGCATCACCTCGTTCAAGGCGCCGACGAAGGACGAGCTCGCCCACGACTTCCTGTGGCGCATCGAGAAGGCGCTCCCGGCCGCCGGGCTGGTCGGGGTGTTCGACCGGTCCCACTACGAGGACGTGCTGATTGCTCGCGTGCGTGAGCTGGCCTCGGCCGAGGAGATCGAGCGCCGCTACGGAGCCATCAACGACTTCGAGCAGCAGCTGGTGGCCTCCGGCACGGTCGTGGTCAAGTGCATGCTGCACGTCTCGCACGAGGTCCAGAAGGAGCGGCTGCTCGCGCGCCTCGACGACCCGACGAAGTACTGGAAGTTCAACCCCGGCGACATCGACGAGCGCGAGCTGTGGCCCGACTATCGCGAGGCCTACGAGGTGGCGCTCGAGCGCACCAACACCGAGATCGCCCCGTGGCACGTGATCCCGGCCGACAAGAAGTGGTACCGCAACCTCGCGGTCGGCTGGCTGCTGCGCGACGCGCTCCAGGGTCTCAACCCGCAGTGGCCGGACGCCGACTTCGACATCGACGAGCAGCGCGCACGCCTGGTCGACGAGGCCCCGCTGACGTGACAGCGCTCCCAGACGTCGTCGTCACCCGCTACCTCACCCCGCTGCGCGAAGGCGGCAGCCTGCCCGGACTGGTCGAGGGCGACGACCTCGGCACCTACGTCTGCAAGTTCCGCCGTGCCGGACAGGGGCCACGCGTGCTGGCCGCTGAGGTGATCGTTGGCGAGCTCGCGCGACGCATCGGGCTCGACACGCCCCGCCAGGTGGTGCTTGACCTGAGTGCGGAGATCGCCCGCTACGAGGCCGACGAGGAGGTCCAGGACCTGCTCACCGCGAGCGTGGGTCCCAACCTCGGCAGCGACTTCCTGCCCGGCTCCTTCGGCTACGACGGCCAGGGGTCGGACCCGCAGACGGCGTCGAGCATCGTGTGGCTCGATGCCTTCTGCGCCAACGTCGACCGCTCGTGGCGCAATCCCAACCTGCTCTGGTGGGGAGGCAACCTGTGGATCATCGACCACGGTGCCTCGCTCTACTTCCACCACGCCTGGGTCGGCGGAGTCACCGATCCGGCTCGGTTTGCCGCACAGCGCTGGGACGCTTCCGACCACGTCCTGCTGGAGTCGGCGACCGCGCTCGCGGAGGCCGACGAGCGGTTGTCCGCCCTGGTCACCCCGGAGCTCCTGCGAG
>NZ_JAXMNS010000525.1:0-2084 GCF_034670285.1 Nocardioides sp.
CAGCGGTGGCCAGGACCTGCGGAAGGGTGCCGCCGCCGTCCATCGTGCGTTGGGTGACGGTGCCGTCGGCCTCGAGCGCGAGCACCTGGCGCAGGTGGGAGGAGAAGTCGTCCGGCCGTTTGACGGCCTCCTGCACGTCGTCCCACCGGGAGACCAGGTGCACGCGCGTGCCCTCGACGCGGTGCACGCGACCGGACTCGCGCAGACGTGCGAGGTAGGGGTAGGGATCCCGCAGGACCTCCGGGTCGAAGAGGTCGCCGAGCTCCGTGGTCACCCACCCAGCATGGCGCCTTTCAGACCTTCTCGGCCACGATCCGCCAGTTGAGGTCGGCGATCTTGGCCCGCTCTGCCTCGGTCCACGCCTGACCGCCCTTCTGGAGCAGGTCGAGCGACTCCTCGATCCAGGCCGGCGCGACCCGGATCTTTTCCAGACCCCGCACGAGTCGGCGACCGTGGAGGATCAGGTCACGCTTCTGCTCGCAGAGCGGCCAGGCCTCGCTCTTCGACGGTGCCGAGACGAGGATCCGGAAGCCGGCTCGCTCGAGGGCAGCGCACACGTCGGCCGGATACATCGACTGGGTCGCTGCCAGCGTGGGGAGGAACAGGCGGTGCAGGGCGACGTGCTCCTCGTCGTCCCAGTCGAAGTACGGCGTCAGGAGGTACTCCGAGCAGGCGTAGCGAGCGCCGGGCTTGAGCACCCGCGCCATCTCGTGTGCGTGCGCGTCCAGCTCGTCCTTCTTGAAGAACGGCCACACGGCCTGGAAGGAGAAGCAGCCGTCGAACGACTCGTCGTCGTAGGCGAGCGGGTCGTGGTGGTTGCCGATCGTGAAGTGCAGCCGGTCGCTCATGCCGGTGTGCTCGGCCCAGGAGATCGCATTCTCGATCTGGTCGGGATCGATGTTGTAGCCCGACACCTCTCCCCCGGTGAGGGTGGCGAGATGGTGCGAGATCCGGCCTCGCCCGCAACCCATGTCGAGCAGGTGCGACCGCGCGGGATCGTCCAGGGCGAGCGCCGCGAGGACTGCCTTCTCGGTCAGGATCTGGTTGTCGTAGAGGCCCTTGGTCTCGTCGAGCATCGGCGGGATGTAGAGCTTCTCGAGGTCGAAGATCGAGAGCATGTTGTTGAGGACCTTGTAGTAGTCGGCGACCGCCCTGGTCTCGTCGGCGGTCTCGGTCTCCTCACCTGCCTGCATGCGCTGGAAGAACCGATAGGCCTCGATGCACGCCTCCTTGTCCTCCTTCGGCAGCGTGGCCAGGCGTTTGAGACCGGTGATGGCGGTCCTGGTCCGGTAGGTGTCCCACATGTGTACATTCATACATCTAAAGTATGAATGTATGGAAGGGGGTCGTGATGGGCCATCACGGTTGGAACGGAGACCCACCGATCACCGAGGCGCTGGCGCGGGAGCGGCTGATCGCTTCCGCTGCCACGTGCCTCGACCGATCGGGAGCCGCCAAGGTCACCCTCTCCGACGTGGCGCTCGAGAGCGGTGTCACCCGGCAGACGGTCTATCGCTACTTCGCAGGGATCAACGAGGTGCTCCAGGCAGTCGCAGCCGGAGCGGCCAGCGAGTTCGTCGCCTCGATGCGAGCCCAGGTGGCCGGCTTCACAGCGCCCGTCGACGCGGTGGTCGAAGCCATCGCGTTCTGCCTGCGCGAGCTGCCTCGCGAGCCCCGGATCGGAGCGTTGCTCCAGCTCGACGACGACCTCTTCGGCCGCGGGATCACCTCGGTCACGGGATCAGCCCTCGGGACGGAGTTCCTTCGCTCGCTCGACGTCGACTGGGCCTCTGCGGGCATCGCCGAAGCAGAGCTCGACGAGCTCGCCGAGCTGATGCTGCGTCTCATCGGATCGTTGATGCAGTTCCCCGCCGCGACTCCACGCGACGACGACCAGGTCCGGGCGTTCGTCCGACGCTGGATCGGACCCGGCCTCGGGGTGGGGCACTGATCAGCGCGAGTCGAGGGCGCCGCGGGCGGCTGCCTCGCGCACACTCATCCCCAGCAGGGCCAGGACCGTGATGGGCAGGCAGAAGTACAGCAGCACGGCGCTGAGCTCGGGGAGCGCGTCGTGGCCCGGGGAG
>NZ_JAXMNS010000526.1:0-2083 GCF_034670285.1 Nocardioides sp.
CCCGACGGCACCGTCACCGGGGTCGGTGGCTACGCCGTGGGCAACAAGGGCGGCGACCACTTCGCCGTCAGCCGCCGCTGCCGCCACCTCGGCGCCGACCTCGCCGGCGGCAAGATCTCCGCCGACGGCTGCCTGGTCTGCCCCTGGCACCAGTCGGAGTACGACGTCAGCACCGGCCACATGGTCAAGGGCCCGCAGGGCGTCTTCGCCAAGATTCCCGGGCTCGGCACCATGTTCAAGACGCTCACGCGGGTCGTCCCGCTGCGTCGTCGCACGGTCGTGAAGGACGGCACGAACCTGCGCCTGAAGGGCTGACGCCTCACCCGGCCGCGGGGTCGAGGAATCCTCACCGACCCCGCGGCGTTGGGGCGGGCATGACCCTTCAAGGCGAGTACGAGCCCAGCCCGTCCGAGTGGGTGCGCGACCAGGTCGCGCTCTACGAGCGCACCGGAGGGACCGAGGGCAACACCATGCGCGACGTCCCGATCGTGGTTTTCACCTCTCGCGGAGCCAAGTCCGGCAAGCTGCGCAAGACCCCGCTGATGCGCGTCCAGCACGGCGGCACCTACGCCGCGGTGGCCTCGCAGGGCGGCGCCCCCGAGCACCCGGCCTGGTATCACAACTTCGTCGCCGACCCCCGGGTCGACGTGCAGGACGGCCCCGAGCCGATGGAGTACGTCGCCCGCGAGATCACCGGCGAGGAGCGCGCCACCTGGTGGGAGCGTGCGACCGCCGTGTGGCCCGACTACGACGACTACCAGGCCAAGACCGAGCGCGAGATCCCCGTCTTCGTGCTCGAGCCGGTCAGCTGAACCGACCCCCCTCGCTCCGGTCCCGCCGGCCCGCTCAGGTGAGCAGGTCGGTGATCGGGTCGATGGCGAAGTAGATGACGAACAGCACCGAGACCACCCACAGCAGCGGGTGCACCGCTGACACCTTGCCGACCACGAGCTTGATCAGCACGTAGGCCAGGAAGCCCGCACCGATCCCCACGGTGATCGAGTAGGTGAAGGGCATCAGCACGATGGTCAGAAACGCCGGCAGCGCGATCTCGACGTCCGACCAGTCGATCTTGGCGACCTGCTGCATCATCAGGAAGCCGACCAGCACCAGCGCCGGCACCGCGGCCTCCGACGGGATCGCTTCCACGACCGGGGCGAAGAACATCGTGAGCAGGAACAGCGCGCCGGTGACGAGCGAGGACAGGCCGGTGCGGGCGCCCTCGCCCACGCCGCTGGCGGACTCGATGTAGGACGTGTTGGACGAGACCCCGCCGGCACCTCCTGCGATCGCGGCGATCGAGTCGACGACCAGGATCCGCTGCATGTTTGGCGGGGTGCCCTCCTCGTCGTTGAGGCCGGCCTCGGCACCGATGGCGGTCATCGTGCCCATCGTGTCGAAGAAGTCGGCGAGCATGAGCGAGAAGACGAGCAGGAGCGCGGCGATCACACCGATCGACGCGAAGGCGCCGAACAGCGAGAACTGGCCCAGCGTGCCGAAGTCGGGCAGGTCGACGAAGCCATCGAAGCGGGGCACCGTGAGGGCCCAGCCACCCTCGTTCTCGAAGGCCGGACCGAGGTCGAGCACCGCTTCGAGGATCAGTGCCACCACGGTCGCCGACACGATGGCGATCAGGATCGCGCCGCGCACCTTGCGCACCCACAGCGCCACCAGCAGCACGAGACCTCCGGCGAAGACCAGCACCGGCCAGCCCGACAGCGTGCCGGTCGAGCCGAGCTGAACCGGCACCGTGGTGCCGGCGGCGTCGGGGATCCGACTGACGAAGCCGGCGTCGACGAAGCCGATCAGCGCGATGAACAGCCCGATCCCGACCGAAATCCCGACCTTTAGCTGAGTCGGTACGGCGTGGAACACGGCGGTGCGAAATCCGGTCAGCACCAGCACCAGAATGATGATGCCCTCGAGGACCACCAGGCCCATCGCGTCGGCCCAGGTCGACTGGTTGGCGATCGAGAACGCGACGAAAGCGTTGAGGCCGAGCCCGGCTGCCAGGGCCAGCGGGAAGTTGGCCAGCGAGCCCATCAGGATCGTCAGCACCCCCGCCACCAGAGCGGTGCCCGCG
>NZ_JAXMNS010000527.1:0-2073 GCF_034670285.1 Nocardioides sp.
GGTGAGGTAGTGCGCCACGATGTAGCCCACGACGATGGGCACGAGCGAGTGGGCGAAGGCGTTGGGCAGCTCGCGGCGGCGTCGGTCGGGCCCGACCCCGGTGAGCACCGAGCCGAGGGCGAAGATGCCGGTCGCGCCCGCGCAGAAGACCACCAGGGCGATGTTGTTGAGCACCTCGCCGTTGACGCTGGAGCCCTGCACGTAGGACACCCACGCCGAGGACTCGCTGAAGGAGTCGAAGCCGGTGCTGCCGAAGAGCACGCCGGTCACGGCGATCAGTCCGGGCCGGACCGGCACGGTCGCGAGGTTCGCCAGCGGGCTGCGCAGCACCAGCGAGCCGTCCTTGACGGCCCAGACCGAGAGCTTCGAGGCCAGCGTCGAGTAGACCTCGAAGGGGTCGGCCAGCTCGTAGAACCGGTTGCCGAACAGGGCACCGCCGATGAGCATCACGGCGAGGTAGACCGCGCACCACAGCCGCAGCGGGCCCAGCTCGTAGGCCGAGGGATAGACCAGCTCGAACCAGACGAAGGCGAACAGGCCGAGGGCGGCCGGCCAGTGCCCGAGGCGCTCGGGATAGCGGTAGAGCCCCGCCTCGGGGTCTCCGCCGGCCACCTTGGCGAACAGCAGGTTGATGGTGCGGACCGGGCTGATCGCCTTCCAGAACGGTCCGAAGAGCACCGACATCGCGACCACGCCGACCCAGAGCCAGACGTAGAAGATGCCGAAGACCGGGTTGATCTGCGACTCGCGCCCGAAGACGGCTGCGGCGATCGAGAACAGGAGCACGATCAGGCCGAAGCCCCGCAGCCCGACGCGGAAGGCCGTCGAGCCGACGAGGGCCTGGAGCGGGCCCGGGGCCGGACGGCCTGCGCCGTCCTCCTCGTACCGCGGTGTGCGCCAGGCGACGGCGAGCACGGTGAACGAGATGACCAGCGCGGCGATACCGCCTGCGATGGCCAGGTTGAGCGGGATCGGGAGGTCGGCCTGGCCGCCGATGCCGTGCGCGTAGAGGTCGGTGTCCAGCTGGGTGCCTAGGTGAGTGGCCAGGCTCACGAGACGACGAGCTTGGCGATGAGCGTGCCGTAGGTGTGCGACTCGACCTCGACCTGCCCGGGGCGGTCGATGCGCAGGGTGAACGTCTCGGCCTCGCCGGTGCCGTCGTAGTCGAGCTCGGCCTCGGGGTCGGAGTGCACGTGGATCTGCCCGGGGGCGTCCGCGGTGACGACCAGGTCGACCTCCTCGCCGACCGGCACCTCCACGGCGTCGCCACTGGGGGAGACCTCGCCGTCCGCGACGGTGATGGCGATGCTGACGCGCTCGGCGTCGGAGGACCCTCCAGAGGTGCTCGAGTCGTCTCCGCAGGCCGTGCCGGCAGCGCCGATGACGAGCAGGGCTGCCAGGACTCCGAGGCGCCGACGCATGGGGGTTTCCTCCTGATGGTGGGACGGCTGCCGCAGGTTCGGCGGGCCTCTGTCAGAATCGCACGACCATCAAGTGCGAACTCAGCGGCCCCTCGGGTGCGGCTGTCCGGGAGGGGGCCGAGGTGAACGATCGTCTGCGCTCGCGCGACCGTGCGTTCCTCACCGAGGAGGAGCCCACCTCGCCGCGCCACAACGCCACGGTCGAGATCTTCGACCCGGCCGACTCCGGGTTCGACTACGAGCGCCTGGTCGAGCTCATCTCCGACCGGATCTCGTTCGTCCCGCGCTACCGCCAGCGCCTCGCCACGGTGCCCGGCGGCCTGGCCAACCCGGTCTGGGTCGACGACGAGGCCTTCGACCTCGGCTACCACGTACGCCGCTCGGCGCTGCCTCGTCCCGGCACCGACGAGCAGCTCTTCGAGCTCGTCGCGCGGATCGTCTCGCGCCCGCTCGACCGCACGCACCCGCTCTGGGAGATCTACTTCATCGAGGGGCTGAGCGACGGCCGCGTCGCGATCCTCTCCAAGTCGCACCAGGCCCTCGTCGACGGCGTGCACACCGTCGACCTCGGTCAGCTGCTGCTCGACGTCACGCCCGAGCCGCGCCTGCTCGAGCCCGACGAGTGGATCCCGCAGGCAAGCCCCTCGGCCCC
>NZ_JAXMNS010000528.1:0-2034 GCF_034670285.1 Nocardioides sp.
ACTTTTGGTAGCGGGGACAGGATTTGAACCTGCGACCTCTGGATTATGAGCCCAGCGAGCTACCGAACTGCTCCACCCCGCGTCGTTGACTCAACAGTCACACATCGCTCGGCACAACACAAACCGGGGTGCCCTCCGACGGAGCGGTGTCACGGGCCTGACCTACGCTCGACACGTGAATCCCGATGTGGTGATGGTCGGTTGTGGGGACCTCGGGTCCCGGATCGGACGACGGCTCGCCGAGCGCGGGCACCGGGTCCTCGCCCTGCGGCGGCGCGCCGACCTCGTGCCCGCACCCCTGCAGGGGCTCTCGGTCGACCTCGCGCGGGAGGTGCCCGGTCTCCCCCCGCTCGACCTGCGCTTCGTGGTCGTCGCACTCACGGCCCGACCCCGCGACGAGGCTGCCTACCGGTCGACCTACGTGGAGGGCATGGGGCGGGCGCTCGACGCGATCGACGCCCTCGGTCAGCGACCTGAGCGCGCCGTCCTGATCTCCTCCACGGGGGTGCACGGCCACACCGCCGACGGCATCGTCGTCGACGAGGAGCTGCCTCCCTCCCCCGCTGACGGCCCGGCGCAGATGCTGCTCGAGGCCGAGCGGCTCTTCGCCGAGCGTGTCGTCGGCGGCACCGTCCTGCGCTGCTCGGGCCTGTACGGCGGCGATGGCGCCCGGCTCGTCGAGCGCGTGCGGGACGGCGCGATCGACGACCCCCACCGGTGGACCAACCGGATCCACCGCGACGACGCCGCGGCGGCCGCCGTCCACCTGCTCACTCGGGCCGAGGCTCCCGGCCCGGTCGACCTGGGCAACGACGACGAACCCGCCCTGCTCGGCGACGTGGCGTCGTACCTCGCGGGTCGCCTCGGTGTGCCCGGGCCCGATCCGGCCGACCCGGCCCGGGCGCACGGCAAGCGGATCTCCAACGCACGGCTTCGCTCCACCGGGTGGGTGCCGACCTACCCGACCTTCCGGGAGGGCTACGCCGACGTGGGCTCCGGCGGCGACTGACCGACCCGCGCACTACCGTCTGGGGAGCGCAGCTCCTTCCCGATCCAGATCACGGGCCCGTGGCCGACCTCGTCCTCGAGGGCGGCGGCGTGCTGGGCATCGGACACGTCGGCTCGCTCCAGGTGCTCGACGACGCGGGCTACCGGTTCGCGCGCGTCGCCGGCAGCTCGGTCGGAGCACTCGTCGGCGCGCTGGTCGCGGGTGGGATGCCGGTCGACCGCATCACCGAGGTGCTCTCCGAGCTCGACTTCACCGCGCTCACCGATCGGTCCCTGCTCGACCGCGTGCCGGTGGTGGGGCCGCTCGCCTCGATCGTGCTGGACAACGGCGTCTACGAAGGCGACGCGCTGCACCGGCTGGTGGCCGACCTGCTCCGCGAGGAGTGCGGCGTCGAGACCTTCGCCGACCTGCGCATCGCGGGCACCGAGCACCTGCCGATCGAGGAGCGGTACCGGCTCGTGGTCACCGTCACCGACACCACGCGGGGCGAGCTGGTGCGCCTGCCGTGGGACTACGAGCGGCTCTACGGGCTCGACCCAGACCGGGTGCCGGTGGCCGACGCCGTACGCGCCTCGACCTCCATCCCGTTCTTCTTCGAGCCCGTGCAGCTGCAGGCCGCGAGCGGCGTCGTGTCGACGCTGGTCGACGGCGGTGTCCTGTCCAACTTCCCGATCGACCTCCTGGACCGTCAGGACGGCAGGCCGCCGCGGTGGCCGACCTTCGGCATCAAGCTCCTGCCCGACCTCCCGGCGCGGAGCGATCGGCTGATCCCCGGCCTCGGCTTCCTCCACCACGGCCCCGTGGGACTGGCCGCCGACCTCGTGACGACGGTGCTGGTCGGACGCGACCAGGCGCGACTCTCCCTGCCGTGGGTCTCGGCACGCACCATCCGCGTCAACACCGGGTCGATCAGCCCGGTGGACTTCGCGATCACCCCCGATGAGGTCGCCGGCCTGCTCGTCGCGGGGCAGGTCGCCACGGCTGAGTTCCTCGACACCTGGGCCTTCGACGCCTACGTGCGCAGA
>NZ_JAXMNS010000529.1:0-2031 GCF_034670285.1 Nocardioides sp.
TGATCGACCCCGACTCCGACCTGGCCGACGTGGTCGAGCGCACCGGTCGCCTGGTCGTGTCGCTGCTCTCCTGGCAGCACCGCGACCTCGCCGAGGCGTTCGCGGGTCAGGCGCCGGCACCCGGCGCGGCCCTCGGGAGGTCGTAGGGTCGCCTCGTGAGCGACGAGCAGATCCGGGTGATGGTGGTCGACGACCACCCCATGTGGCGCGACGCGGTCGAGCGCGACCTCCAGGCCGCGGGCCTCGACGTGGTCGCCGTCGCGGCCGACGGCCACCAGGCGCTGGCCCGCTTCCCGGCGGCGCGTCCGCAGGTCGTCGTGCTCGATCTGCAGATCCCGGGCCCCAACGGAGTCGAGGTCACCGCGTCGGTCCTGAAGACCGACCCGTCCGCCCGGGTGCTGATCCTCTCCGCCTCCGGCGAGCAGGACGACGTCCTCGAGGCGGTCAAGGCAGGCGCGACGGGCTACCTGGTGAAGTCGGCCTCGCGCGAGGAGCTCCTCGACGCCGTACGACGGGTGGCCCGCGGCGACTCGGTGTTCACCCCCGGTCTCGCCGGGCTGGTGCTCGGTGAGTTCCGCCGGCTCTCGGATCCCACCGCCGCGACCCGCGACGACCCGTGGCACCCCGAGCTGACCGAGCGGGAGACCGAGATCCTCAAGATGGTCGCCAAGGGCCTGTCCTACAAGCAGATCGCCGAGCGCCTCGTGCTCTCGCACCGCACCGTGCAAAACCACGTGCAGAACACCCTGCGCAAGCTCCAGATGCACAACCGTGTCGAGCTGACCCGGTATGCGATCGAGCAGGGTCTCGACGAGGACGACTGAGGTGACCGCCTCGCTCCTCGAGATCGCCGACGCGCTCTATGCCGGCGCGCTCGGCGACTTCACGCCCGCACGCGACGCCCGGGCCAAGGAGCTCAAGGCGGCGGGGGAGACCGACCTCGCACGCGAGGTGAAGGCGCTGCGCAAGGCCTCGTTGGCCGCCTGGGTCGTCGACCTGTTCGTGCGCCGCGAGGCCGACCAGGTCGAGCAGGTGCTGACGATGGGGGCTGCGCTGCGTGAGGCCCAGGCCGGCATGTCCGGCGAGGACCTGCGTGCGCTCACCCGGCAACGTCGCCAGCTGACAGCAGCGATCACCCAGCAGGCGCGCTCCCTGGCCTCGGAGGAGGGCGTCAAGGTCACCCAGGCGGTGGCCGACCAGGTCGAGGCGACCCTGACCGCCGCGATGGTCGACGAGCGGTGCGGGCTCGCCGTGCGCAGTGGCCTGCTGGTCGCGGCGCTCAGCACCACCGGGGTGGAGGAGGTCGACGTCGCCGCCGCGCTCGCGGTGCCGGACGCCCTCGGGTTCGCCGCGACGCCCCAGCTCGCCCAGGGCGCCCAGAGCACTGACGCAGCCGGGCCGTCCGGCCGCCCGGACCTGCACGTCGTACCCGACCCGGATGCGCGGGCGAAGGCGCGTGCGGCTGCGCAGTCGGCGCTCGACGAGGCACAGGAGTACGTCGTCGCAGCCCAGACGGCCTATGACGACGCCGGCGTCGACGTCGAGCGTCTCCAGGCGCGACAGCTGCAGCTGGAGGCCGAGATCGACGAGCTCAAGCGCAAGATCGCTGCGCTCGAGGAGACCTACGACGAGGTCGACGACGAGCTCGGTGACGTCGAGACCGTCCAGGCCGAGGCGCTCGCGTCGCTGGAGGAGGCGACGGCCGACCGGGACGCTGCCGCCGCCACGCTCGACGACCTCCGGTAGTCCCTGTCGAAGTGGCCCCTGCGAGGGCCTGGGAGGGGCCACATCGTCAGGGACTATCGGGGCGTGGCCCAGCCTTTCGAGCGCTCGACCGCGTCGAGCCACACGGCGTACGACGCGTCGGCCTCGGCGCGCTCGGGGCTCGGGGTGAACGACCGCTCGAGCTGCCACGTCTCGCGCAGGTCGTCGGTGGAGTCCCACACGCCGGTGCCGAGGCCGGCGAGGAAGGCCGCTCCGAGGGCGGTGGTCTCGGTCATCCGTGGTCGCTCGACGGGCACGCCCACCTGG
>NZ_JAXMNS010000530.1:0-2027 GCF_034670285.1 Nocardioides sp.
TGTGGATCGAGACACCCATCGATCGGCCCATGTGCGCCGGATCGTCGCCGCTGAGGGCGGGGACGACGTGATCACGAGCTATCACCGGAGGCTGGTGGAGCTGCGCGAGCTGCGTCCCGACCTGATCGAGGTGCGCAGCGTGAGGGGCGATCTCGAGAACACCTACGGTGCCGTGCTCCGGGCTGTCGGTGGCGCGCCGTAGGCTGCACGGGTGAGTCGACGATGAGCAAGATGGACAACCTGCGGGCCATGCGCGAGGCGCGCTACGAGGCAGCCCAGAAGCTGGCGAAGAACGGTCCCGCCAAGACTGCTGCCCCTTCGGCGGCACCAGCGAAGGCAGCGCCGAAGAAGGCCGCGGGCAAGCCCACGACCGTCGCGAAGGCTGCCGACACCGACGCCGCTGGCGAGACGCTCTGCGGTCACCGCAACATGAGCGGTCGCACGTGCACCCGCGAGCACGGTCACGCGGCGAAGAGCCACCGCTACTCCTGAGCCGCTGGCGAACCCTCAGTAGTCGACGAGGGTCGGGCGGGCGGCGATGGTCTCGAGCTGCTGAGCGACGCCGGGGACGGTGAGGGTCTCGGGGATCGCGATCCAAGGTCCCCCGTTGAGCCGGTAGCGACCGGTGTAGGTGGTGTCCAGGCTCGGGGCGAAGGCGCCCACGGTGGCGTAGTCGTGGGTGACCTCCAGCGCGGGGTAAGCCGCACCCGGCGTCGACGTGCTCGAGGTCGTGCCGTCACCGAAGCGCCAGGTGTAGGACGTCGGGGTCGCCTCGATCAGGACGTCCTGGTTGAGCAGGCTCACGCTCTGGCGTGAGGGCTGGTCGTTGTCGGTGTAGAAGTTCGTGGCGAAGTTGACCAACGTCTGCCCACCCGGCGGCTGAATCACCAAGTCACTCTGCGGCCACGTCAAGCTGCGGAACGCCCGCAGGACGCGGCCTGGGGTGACCTGCTCCTGCTGGGCAGCCTCCTGCTCGGTGACGCACGTCTCGCCGACCTTCTCACCGCCCAGGAAGATGTCGAAGAGGATTCCGTCGACCCCGGCGGTCACGCACGGCGCACCCTCGTAACAGATCGCTTGCGCTCCCAGCCCACACGTCGGCGCGAAATCGTAGTCCGGGCCCGCCTCCGAGGCGACTTGCTCGAATGCCGCAGTCCCCTGCTGTTGATCGCTGGCGCTCACCGCTTGCAGGTTGGAGTTCGGATCAAGCTGCGGATCTGCATCCGCGATAGTCGGAGCGAGCACTATCGCCACGACAGCGATCAGTGTGGAACGGCCTGCCCGCCGCATCAGACAAGCTCCGAAATTCGAGTGACTCGCCAGCCAACCTCGTCCGGCCGATCCAGATTCACCTGGTAGCGGGTTCGTCCGCCCTCGAGCCGCTGCGACACCTTCCCCTTGGCGTCCACAACGGTCGTTGCTGAAGTCACCGTGTCGAACTCATAGATCGACGTGCCGCTCGACTGACCGACCTTCTCGATCCGCACCACGCTCGGCTCCTCCAGAGAGATCGAGCCGCCGTCCCCGTAGATGGACTCGACTGTGTCGACGAAAGCGTTGCAACTCTCGCAAGCCTGGGTCATTTCGCGGTAGTCCCCCGTATCTCCGGTCCGCTGCATCTCGAACGCAGCCATCTGCCAGCGCCGGATGAACTGCTTAGCGCTCTCGCCCACGGATTCCGCGGTGGGCGTGGGTTCGCTGGTTGGCGACGCCGTGGCCGTCGCGCTGGGAGCGGGCTCGATGATGGGCTCTGGATCACCGGAGCAGGCCCCCAGCCCGACCACCAGGGCAAGCAGGAGCGGGGGCAGCATGATTCGTCTACGCATCGAGAAAGCCTTCCGAGATCGATGTCGACCTCGACGCTACCCACGAACTGCCCCGATCACACCCCCGGAGCCTCGGAGCTGTGGATAACTACGACAGCTGGTCCGACCTACGTCCGACTTGGTGGGTCGGGTGGTTCTCGGTGGGCCAGGGCGTGGTGTCGGGGGCACAGCAGCTGGGCCTCGTGGGTGTTGGTGGCGCCG
>NZ_JAXMNS010000531.1:0-2023 GCF_034670285.1 Nocardioides sp.
GTCATGCGACCAGCATGGACCTCGCCACCGACAGGACGTGAGCAGCGCTAGCCTCGTCGTCGATGAACGCCGCGCACCCAGACACCCTGCTGATCACCCTTACGGGCAAGGACCGACCGGGAGTCACGTCCTCGGTGTTCAGCACCCTGGCCCTCGCCGGGGTCGAGGTGATCGACCTCGAGCAGATCATCCTGCGCCGCCGGCTGATCCTCGGCGTGCTCGTGAGTGCCCCGCGGGACTGGAAGAAGCTCGCGGCCGCTGTCGAGGCCTCGGCCGAGGCTCTCGAGATGAGCGTCGAGATCGAGCGCGGCACCGGTGACAACCGCTCGCGCCGCGAAGGTCGCTCGCACGTGACCATCATCGGCACGCCGCTGCGCGCGGCCGCCATGGCCGCGATCGCAGGGCGCATCGCCGACACCGGCGGCAACATCGACCGCATCGAGCGGATGGCGCGCTACCCCGTGACGGCCATCGACCTCTTCGTCTCCGGGGCCGACCCCGAGACGCTGCGCACGCTGCTGGCGGTCGAGGCCGCCCAGCAGGGCATCGACATCGCTGTCCAGCCCGCCACGATGCTGCGCCGCGGGATGCGCCTGATCGTGATGGACGTCGACTCGACCCTGATCCAGGGCGAGGTGATCGAGATGCTCGCCGCGCACGCCGGCCACGAGCCCGAGGTCGCGCGCATCACCGAGCAGGCGATGCGCGGGGAGATCGACTTCGAGGAGTCGCTGCGGCGACGCGTCCGGCTGCTCGCCGGGCTCGACGAGAGCGTCCTCGACCAGGTGTACGCCGACATCGTGGTCTCCCCGGGAGCCCGCACGATGGTGCGCACATTGCGCCGCCTCGGCTACCGCTTCGCCATCGTCTCCGGTGGCTTCAGCCAGATCACCGACCGACTCGCGACCGACCTGGGCATCCACTTCGCACGCGCCAACGAGCTCGAGATCGTCGACGGCGTGATCACCGGCGAGATCGTCGGCGCCGTCGTCGACCGTGCGGGCAAGGCCGAGGCCCTGCGCGAGTTCGCCGAGAAGGTCGGCGTCACCCAGGACGCCACCATCGCCATCGGCGACGGGGCCAACGACCTCGACATGCTCAACGCCGCCGGCCTCGGCATCGCCTTCAACGCGCGCCCGGTCGTGCAGCAGGCAGCCGACACGGCCGTCAACGTGCCCTACCTCGACGCGATCCTCTACCTGCTCGGCATCTCGCGCGAGGAGATCGAGGCGGCCGACGCCGAAGCCGGCTTCGTCACGCCCTCGCCGCCCGTCTGACGTCGGGCTCGGGGCGACTTTCTGGCTGTCTGCACGCTGCGTGCTGGTTGCTTGCGGCCAGACGACGCTCAGCCGCGCCCGACGTGGTGGGCGACGAGTCGGGCCGAGCCCGGCGCGAGGTCGGCCCAGCTGCCGGACCACGTGAACACCGTGGTCGCGCTCGTCGGGTAGCCCAGGGCCAGCGCGCTGCCGGCCTCGACATCGCCCTCGCCGTCGTCGAGCACCTGCACGAGGTAGGCCACGGTCGGGTTGTGCGCGATCACCAGCAGGGTCTCGTGGGCGTCGTCGACCAGTCGGACGAGGTCCAGCGCGGTGTCGACGTCGGCGGCGTACAGGCCGCGGTCGGGGCTCGACTCGCACTCCCTCCAGGCCTCACCGGCGCCGCGGCGGACGTGCTCCCAGGTCTCTCGGGTGCGCAGCGCACCCGAGACGAGTGCGTGGTCGGGGACGACTCCTTGATCGGCGAGCCACGCGCCGACTGCAGCTGCGTCGTCGTGACCGCGGGCCGCCAGGGGGCGCTCGTAGTCGCTGGGTCCGGCCTGCTCGGCCTTGGCGTGGCGCATCACCACGAGGGTGCGGGGCAACATGTCGACCACCCTAGGGGAGGACGCACGTCGAGAACCGCGCACGGCCGCTCTAGGGTGAGCCCATGTCACCCGGCCCCCTCATGATCATCGGCGGTGCGGAGGACAAGCTGCGCAAGCGCTCCATCCTCGCCGACTTCGTCACCGCCAGCGGCGGTGCAG
>NZ_JAXMNS010000532.1:0-2013 GCF_034670285.1 Nocardioides sp.
CGCGGCAACAGATTGACGATCGTGGTCTTGCCGGCGCCCGAAGGACCAACCAGTGCCGTCGTTTTACCGGCTTCGGCAACCAGGCTGACATTGTGCCGCCCGGCGGTGGCTACGCGTCGTACGAGGCTCCCCCGCCGTCGGACCCGCGCCTGCCCCTGCCCGGGATGCTCGGAGCGGCGCACAAGCCCGGAGCGATGGCGCTGCGCCCGCTCTCGCTCGGAGACATCTACGACGCCGCGTTCCGGATCATCCGCTTCAACCCCAAGGCGACCGTCGGGTCGGCGGTACTCGTGGCCGCGGTCGCGATGCTGATCCCGCTGCTCCTGACCGGGATCCTCACGTTCACCACGGGGCTGACCTACGACGCCACCGCGGAGCCGTCGAGCGACCTCACCATCGACACCGCAGACCTCGCGGGGTTCATCGCCTCCTTCGGCGCACTGGCCTTCGGCAGCGTGCTCCAGGCGATCGGCCTCATCTTCGTGACCGGGATGGTCGCGCACGTGACCGCGGCGGCGGCGATCGGCAAGAAGCTGTCCCTCGGGGAGGCCTGGGCGGCGACCCGCGGCAAGCGCCTGCGACTCGTCGGGCTCTCCTTCCTGCTCGGGCTGATGCTCACCGTCGCGGTCACCGTCTACGTCGTGCTGTGGATCGTGGTCGCACTGACGCTCCCCACCGCGGCGATCGTCGCGTGGGGCCTGGTGACCGTGCCGGCCTTCGTCGCCGGACTCTGGTGGTTCTGGATCCGGGTCTACTACCTCCCGGTGCCTGCCCTGATGCTCGAGGGCGTCGGCATCACCGGCGCGATCGGCCGGGGCTACCGGCTGACCGCCGGGCAGTTCTGGCGCACCTTCGGGATCGCCCTGCTGACCGTGCTGCTCGTCAACATCGCGGGCGGCATCTTGTCGATGCCGATCTCCGTCGGCGGCCAGCTCGGCGTCCTCGCGGTCGGCCCCGACAAGGCGCTGCTGCTGCTGGTCGGCACCCAGGCCCTGGCCAGCGTGGTCTCGACCGCGTTCGTGGCGCCCTTCAGCGCAGCCGTCGCGTCGTTGCAGTACCTCGACCAGCGCATCCGCAAGGAGGCCTACGACGTGGAGCTCATGCGTCAGGCCGGGGTGCTGCGCTAGTGCTCGAGGTGGTGCTGCGCGTGGGTGAGCCGCCCTTGGCGCCGAGCCCCGACGATGCCCGCGGTGCGCTGCGCCGCGAGCTCGTCGATCCGCAGTACTACGACCAGGACCTGCTGCAACGGATCCTCGGCTGGCTCCAGCGACTCATCGACGGCACCGTCGAGGGTGCCTCGTCCCTGCCGGCGCTCACCTGGCTCGCCGTCACCGCCATCGTGGTCGGCCTTGCGATCACGCTGGGCCTGCTGCTCTCGCGCGCCCGACGCACCGCGCGACGAAGCGACGACCGAGGGGCGGTGCTGACGCGGGAGGTGGTGAGCTCGGCCGAGCTGCGCTCCCGGGCCGAGCGCGCCCTGACCGAAGCACGCTTCGGCGACGCCGTGGTCGACGGGTTCCGGGCCGTCGCGGTGGCCCAGGTGGAGCGCGGCCGCCTCGACGACGCCCCGGGCAGCACCGCGCACGAGGTCGCCGTCGCGCTCGTGACCCAGTACCCCACCGAGAGCCGTGCGGTCGACGCTGCGGCCCGACACTTCGACGCCGTCCTGTACGGCGACCGGCCGGCCGCCCGGGCCGAGGCCGAGGCCGTGCTGGCCCTCGACGCTCGGTTGCGGAGCCCGCGATGACGACCACCAGCACCCTCAGCGGCGGCACCGCCGGCCGCGTCGCCGGAGACCCGCCCCGGGCGGGCGCGTGGCGGCGTCACCGATGGAGCCTGCTCCTCCTCGTCGCGCTGCTGGCCGCCATCGCGGTCGTCGTGCTCACCCAGGGTCCCGTCGAGCGCAGCGCGGACCTCGACCCCGACAACCCCGGTCCCGACGGCGCCCAGGCCGTCGCCCGCGTGCTCGCCGACGAGGGCGTCAACATCGAAATCGCGCGCAGCGCCGACGAC
>NZ_JAXMNS010000533.1:0-2012 GCF_034670285.1 Nocardioides sp.
ACGACTACATCACCAAGCCGTTCAGCCCCCGTGAGCTCGCCTCGCGCGTGGAGGCGCTCCTCAGCCGCACGACCTGATCGCGAGCCCGAGCCTGTCGGTCCCGCCACGCCCGGCAGCGGGGTGAGGCTAGGATCGCGGAGAGCCGTACGGGGTATACGGCCACGAGGGGGGTTCGCCATGGGTGTCGCCGCGAAGGTGGTCGACCCCGGACGCCCGGTCTCACGCATGCTGGCGCCCGTCATCTGGCGCCTCGGCGCCCTGGTCGCCCTGATGGCGGTGGTCTGCGTGGTCGGCGTCGTGGTGTCGATGCAGTCCATGAACCGCGCCACCGAGGTCGTGATCCCCACCGTCCAGGTCCACGACCAGGTGGTGCGCGACCTCTCCGACGTCGAGGCTGCTGTCACCGGCTGGGAGGTCAGCGGCTCGCGCACCTACCGCGTCGACTTCACGCTGGGGGTGACCGATCTCGAGGCCTCGATGGTGGCCCTCGAAGAAGGCGCCGCGAGTCTCCCCGACGTCGTCCCGGCGGTCGAGTCCGAGGTGACGCGCATCCGCATCTGGCTCAACTCCTACGCCCGCCCCCGCCTCGACGCCGCCGGTGGACCGGGCACCTACGACCTGGTGGCGTTCGAGACCGGACGCGAGCTGGCAGCCGACGTCGCCGGGGCGCACAGTCGCACCGAGGAAGCGCTCGCTGCTGCCGGCGAGGACGCCCGTGCCGTGGCCATGTTCAGCTTCCGCGTCACGATCGTGCTGGCGCTGCTCCTCATGGGCTTGGCCTGGATCCTCATCGGTCGGACCCGCTCGACCCTGCTCGCTGAGCTGTCCGAGCCGCTGCTGGCCCTGGAGAAGGTCGTGCAGCGGATGCTGAAGAACGACCCCGAGAGCCGAGCCGAGGGCGACCGGGGGCCCAAGGAGGTCCGCGCGATCGCGCGTGCGTTCAACGACTTCGCCGACGCCCAGTCACGCGCGCATGCGGTCGAGGGTCGCATCCAGGACGAGCTGCACGTGCTCGACAGCGCCAAGGACGACTTCGTCTCCAACGTCTCCCACGAGCTGCGGACGCCGCTGACGACGATCAGTGGCTACCTCGAGATGGTCGCTGACGAGTTCCAGGGTCAGCTCGAGCCTCGGCACGACCGGATGCTCGAGGCGACTCGACGCAACGTGACGCGACTCCGCACGCTCATCGACGACCTGCTGGCCCTCTCCAAGGCCGAGCAGCGCGCCGGCGACCTCGAGCCGAGTGACGTCACCGCCATGGTGACCGACGCCGTGACGGACATCCGGATGACGGCCGCGCGGCGCGGGATCACCGTGGAGGTGGTCGGCGCGGACGAGCCGATGCTCGTGGTCTCCGACCGGGCGATGCTCTATCGCGCCTTCCTGAACATTCTGACGAACGCCGTGAAGTTCAGCCACGACAACGGCTCGGTCGAGGTGGGCCTGAAGCGGATCCGCAACCGGGTCGAGATCTCGGTGCGCGACCACGGCATCGGCATCCCGAGGTCCGAGCTCGACCGTCTCGGCACCCGCTTCTTCCGCGCCTCCAACGCGATGACCAATGAGATCGCCGGAACCGGGCTCGGGCTCCGTATCGTGCAGACGATCATCGATCGGCACGCCGGAGACGTCATCATCGAGTCCGCCGAGGGCGAGGGGACCACCGTCTTCGTGCGACTGCGCCTGCACGGCGAGCGCATCGGACTGGTGGAGAACGACTCGGTGGTGCAGCTCTCCGACCGCCGCGCTCTGTAGGCGTCGGGCCGGAATTGGGCAGGGCCTGCGGACGTTAGTAGGCTTGACCAGTTGTTCCGGTTCCCGTCTCGCGTATCCCGCGCGCTGACGACCCGGCACTCTCCCAGCAATGGGACTATCTGCGAGGGACACCATGAAGAAGGAAATTCACCCCGACTACACCGCCACCCAGGTCACCTGCACCTGTGGCGCCACGTTCACCACGCGCAGCACCGCCTCGGCCGGCACGATCCGCGCCGACGTGTGCTCGCAGT
>NZ_JAXMNS010000534.1:0-1986 GCF_034670285.1 Nocardioides sp.
CAGGAAGCCCTCGGGCATCGCGCGCACGGTGATTGCCAGGGTGCGCCCGGTCTTCACCGGCGGCGAGCTCACCGAGTAGGAGCGCCAGTGGTACTTGCCGCCGACCTGGACGCCGATGCCGACGTAGTGCCCGGGGCGGTGGTCGTAGTGCCAGCCCCAACCGGGGCGGATGACCAGGGTGGCGGCGTCGTCGGTCTCGCGGACCACCTTCTCGACGCGTCCGCGCAGCTCCCGAGAGCTCCACAACGGGTTGAGCAGCGTCAGGTAGTCGTCGGGCAGCAGCGGCGTGGTGAGGTTGTCAGCCGCCTTGCGGATGCGCTCCCAGGACAGTCGCGAACGCTCGCCGGACCCGGTCGGCGTGGTGACGTCAGTCATGGGATGAGTGAACAGTCGTTTACTGATGGTCGTCAAGGCCCTAACGGGTGAGTCACGTCATGCGGGTCGCCCTGGCAGGCTGGGGCCATGGCTCTCTTCCGACGGCGTCACACCCCTTCGCGTCAGGCCGCCACCCGTAGGGTCGAGGGCATGGCGTACGACGTGGACAAGACCGACGAGCAGTGGCGGGCCGAGCTCTCCCCCGAGGAGTACCAGGTGCTGCGCAAGGCCGGCACCGAACGAGCCTTCGTGGGCAAGCTGACCGACACCGAGACCAAGGGCGTCTACAAGTGCAAGGCCTGCCAGGCCACGCTCTTCGAGTCAGACACCAAGTTCCACTCCGGGTGCGGCTGGCCGTCGTTCTACCAGCCGGTGACCGACACGATCGAGTACATCGACGACTCCTCGATGGGCATGAAGCGCACCGAGGTGCGCTGCGCCGGCTGCGGCTCGCACCTCGGCCACGTCTTCCCCGACGGCTACGGCACCCCCACCGGTGACCGCTACTGCATCAACTCGGTCAGCCTCACCCTCGAGCCCGCCGACGGCTCCGGGCCCGTCGACGGCTGACACGGCCCCGGTCGGGGCGTCAGCGACGCTCGCGCAGTGCCACCGGCGGCGCGAGGTAGCGCTCGAGGTCGGCGCGGACGTCGTCCGTCACCGGCCACGACGCGGCTCCGGCCTGCTCCCACAGCACCAGCGTCGACTCCGCCACCAGGGCCGGCGGGTGGTCGGGAGCCACGCGCATCTCGGTGCACACGCTGAACGACGAGCGTCCGACGTGCGAGATCCACAGCCGCAGCAGGAAGGGCCTGAACGGGGTGAAGCGCATCTCGGCGTGGTAGTCGACGCGCTGCGCGCCCATCAGCTCCGAAACCCCGGCGGGCACGGCCGCCAGGAGGCCGGCTGAGTCGTCGGTCGTCAGCGGGGCGTAGCGGAGGAACATGATCCGCGCCTCGTCGATGATCCGCACGGCCTCGACGTTGTCGACGTGACCCCCGAGGTTGATGTCGCGCAGTCGCGCCTGGATCTCGCAGTCGAACACCTCACCGGCCATGGGGCGATCCTGCCAGCGCCGGGCTCCGCCTGGTACTCGGTCGTCACAGTGACGTCTCCTCGAAGGGTCGGATGACGAGCCTTCGAGCCACCACCGTTCGGCCCCAACAAAGATCGTCTAGGTCCTCATCGGGTAGGTCTGGCCGGTCGCGTGGGTCTGGTGGTGGTGGAAGGGGCAGAGCAGGACCGCGTCGCGGGTGTTCGTTTCGCCACCGCGGGCCCAGGCGGTGGTGTGGTGGACGTGGCAGAACGGCCCGGCGGTTTCGCAGGCCGGGTGTTGGCACTGCTTCTGCTCGATGATGAGCGCGAGGCGTTGGGCGGCGTTGTGGAACCGGTGGGCGCGGCCGAGGTCGAGGACATGACCACCCCTGTCCAGCACCGCCGGCAGGACCTTCGCCTCGCACGCCAGGCGGATCAGTTGTCCGGGTGAGACCCCGATCCCGCCCTCGGTGCGGCCCGCCTTCTGCCCGTCGCCGGTGAAGGTGTCGGCGGGTGCGGTGACGACCACGGTGGCGGCCAGGCCACCCATCGTGGGGAGCTGGTCGAGGGGGTAGC
>NZ_JAXMNS010000535.1:0-1984 GCF_034670285.1 Nocardioides sp.
TCCTGATCGCCCTCAACCTCGCCGTCTGGGTGGGGGTGCTGGTCACCGGCTGGAACGACAGCCGCCTGATCCCGCGCCTGGCCCTGCTGCCGCGCGGACTGTGCGAGTCGATCGCCGAGCCGGGGGCCTTCTACGGCGCTGCCGTCGAGGCAGCCTGCCGCGGCGGTGACGCCCGTTGGGTCTCCGGCGTGTCCGACGGCGCCTACTGGCAGCTGGTCACGAGCATGTTCCTGCACGTGGAGATCTGGCACCTCGCCGCCAACATGTTGGCGCTCTTCCTGCTCGGGCCGCAGATCGAGGCCGCCCTGGGCCGTGCACGGTTCCTCGCGCTCTACCTCGTCTCCGGCCTCGCCGGCTCCGCCACGGTCTACTGGTTGGCCAGCGAGTTCGGCATCACCCTGGGAGCCTCCGGGGCCATCTACGGCCTCTTCGCCGCGCTCGCGGTGATCGTGCACAAGATCGGCGGCGACCTGCGCAGTCTCGGCGGTCTGCTCCTCATCAACCTGGTCATCACCTTCGCGGTGCCCAACATCTCCTGGCAGGGCCACCTCGGCGGTTTCGTCGGCGGCGCCCTCATCACCGGCCTGCTCGTCTACGCGCCCAAGGGACCCCGCCGCGCGCGCATGCAGTGGGCCGGGATCGCCGCGGTCCTGGTGCTGGTCGCGGTGGCCGTGGTCGCCCGCTCCGTCGTCCTCGGCTGAGCGCTTCCACACCCCGGGTTGTCCACACCTGTGGAGAAACCGGTGGAGAACTACACTTGTGGAATTCGTTCCACAGCTGTGGAGAACTCTGTGGATAACTCGCAAGCGGTGGGGCGGCCGGACCCGCGCTCGATGGGGGTCGACCGGTCCGTTGACGGAGCCGCGGGCCGCAGCCCGGCGGCGACCGGTTGACGAGTTGTGCCAAGCAGGGCGCTGAATCAGCACGAAAAGACCGGCACCGCCGTCAGCACGCCGAGGCGTATGACGGACCGGTGCCGGTCGAGGTCGTGGTGCGGCCCGCGCTCAGGGGCGGGCTGTGCACAACTGATGGAGCTGTTGGTGCTGCTGGGTCACTCCCAGCGCGTGGCGAAGGTGAAGCCGACCGCCATGAAGCCGATGCCGACCATCAGGTTCTTCTGACCGAGGTCGTCGAAGATCGGCACCACGGAGGTGTCGTTGGCGATCGCGTAGAACACGCAGATCCAGGCCAGGCCCACCAGGAAGCAGCCGAGCATCCCGCCGACGACGCCGCGGCCGCGGCCCAGCGGGGTGGAGGGGTGGGCCGAGATGATGAGGCCGAGGAACAAGGCTCCGAAGCCGATCAGGTAGTTCCAGTCGGCGAGGTCCTGGAGGAAGCCGGGGCCCTTGGCGCTCAGGGCCTCACCGGCGTCGTTGAACTCGCCCTCGGGGCGCACACCGACGTAGTAGTAGATGATCCAAGCGACTCCGAGCACCATCAGCGTCAGGGCGATCGCGAAGCGCGGGCTCATGACCGGTCCCCGGTCGGGGTCGAAGGTCTCGTCCTTGATCTTGGCCACGGGGTCGGTCCTCTTCTGGGTATCGCCGGCGTCGGTGCTCCGGTGCTGAACGGCGGCTTCGGTACTGCCGATCCGCGGGCTACCTTAGTGTGCGTGACCGGTTCCCACGCGCAGACCCCTGGGTCGACCCCCAGCAATGGGTCGTCGGGTCGGGGCACGCCGAGCGGGCGTGGCATCTGGCGCGTCGGCACGCCGGTGATGGTGCTCCTCAGCGGAGCGCTCTTCGCGGTCAGCGCCGGCAACTCCGACGGCACCGACCTGCGCCCCGGCCGCTACACCGACCTGGCCTCGCTCGTGCAGGCCGAGTCCGACGACTACGAGCGGCTCCAGGGTCGCGAGGGTGAGCTGCGAGCCCAGGTCGACGACCTGGCCGGCGGGGTCGACGACAAGCAGGTGCAGCGCAAGCGCAAGCAGGCCGAGCAGCTGCGCGGCCTGGCCGGGCTGGAGCCCGTCATCGGCACCGGC
>NZ_JAXMNS010000536.1:0-1976 GCF_034670285.1 Nocardioides sp.
AGATGCATCGTCAGGCGTGCGCAGCTCGAAGCGGGTCGTCTTGCCCACCGGCAGCACGAGCGTCGGGATGATGTTGCCCGTGCCGTACTCGTAGACGTTCTTGCCCTCGACGGCCTCGGGGTAGTTGAAGGTCCACGACCACTGCTGACCCACGACGTAGACGGTCTGGTCGGGAACGACGTCCTCGTCGTTCAGCACGACGCCCTGGACGCGGATCGTGTGGGCGAAGAACACGATGACCATGATGATCGGGAAGATCGTGTAGAAGATCTCCAGCGGCAGGTTGTAACGCGTCTGGATCGGCACCTCGTCGTCACTGCGACGGCGGTACTTGATGATCGCGTAGAAGATCAGGCCCCAGACGATGACTCCGGTCACCAGGGCGGCGATCCACGCGCCCTGCCAGAGCTCGAGGGTGCTCTCACCCTCGACCGTGACGGGCTTCGGCATGGCAAGGCGCTCGAGCTCGGTATCGCTGCCACACGCGCTCAGCCCGACGAGGGCAAGGCCCATCAGGCCCAACAGGGACATCCGGCGGGCACGCCGCAGCGTGGCGGCCGAGCGCTCGGGGAGATGCAGACTCAAGGTCTGAGCCTTCCTCTGGGGACGGTCAAGGGACACAGAAGAGACTATCCGAATCGTCCCCCACTTCGGAGACCAGGGTGGGTGACCTGTGAGCCGACTAGGTTTGCCTCGTGAGTGAACTGCGGGCCTACCTCGACTCCGCGTCGTCAGAACCGCTGCACCCGGCGGCGCGGGAGACGTTGCTGGCCGCCCTCGAGCGCGGCTACGCCGATCCCCGACGACTCCACAAGCCTGCCAGGGACGCCCGACTGCTTCTGGACAACGCCCGCGCGGTCGTGGCCGACTGCCTCGACGTACGTCCCGACGAGGTGAGCTTCACGTCGTCGGGGACCGATGCGGTCCATCGCGGACTTCTCGGTCTGGCCCGGGCGCGTCGCACGCACGGCGACGTCGTCGTGCACCCCGCCGTGGAGCACTCCGCCGTGCGCCACGCCGCGACCTGGGGTGGCACGCCGTACGTCGTGGGGGTGCGGCCCGACGGGAGCGTCGACGACGACCTCGAACGCGCCGCCGGCAGGGCCGGCGTGGCGGTCTGCGCACTCCAGAGCGCCAACCACGAGGTCGGCACGATGCAACCCGTGGACGACCTGCGGCTGCCCGACGGCGTGCCGCTCTTCGTCGACGCCTGTGCCTCGATGGGGCGACTCCCGCTGCCGTCGGGGTGGTCGGCCATGGCGGGCTCGGCCCACAAGTGGGGAGGACCGGCGGGTGTCGGTGTCCTGCTCATACGTCGCGGCGTCCGCTGGGAGAACCCGTTCCCCGAGGACGACCGCGTCGACCACCGTGCGGCGGGCTTCGAGAACGTGCCGGCCGCCCTCGCCGCCGCGGCCGCGCTCCAGGCGGTCGTCGCCGAGCGCGAGGAGGTCAACGCCCGGCAGCACGCTCTCATCGCGCGCATCCGTGAAGCAGCGGCAGCCCTGCCCGACACCGACGTCGTCGGGCACCCCGACGCCCGACTCCCCCACCTGGTGACCTTCTCCTGCCTCTACGTCAACGGTGAGGCCCTGGTGACCGCGCTCGACCGCCACGGGTTCGGCGTCGCCAGCGGCTCGGCCTGCACGGCCTCGACCCTCGAGCCGAGCCACGTGCTCGCCGCGATGGGCGCACTGACCCACGGCAACGTGCGGGTCTCCCTGACTCGCGACACGTCTGCGGAGGACGTCGAGCGCTTCTGCTCGGTGCTGCCCGACGTGGTGGAGGGACTGCGCTGATGATTCTCGAGCTGGACTGTCGCGGCATGCTCTGCCCGCGCCCGATCATCGAGCTCGGGCGGCGGGTCGACGAGGTGGTGGTCGGCGAGCTGATCGCCGTCACCGCCGAGGACCCGGCCGCTCGCTACGACGTGCCCGCGTGGTGCCGCATGCGCGGTCAGGAGTACGTCGGCGAGGAGC
>NZ_JAXMNS010000537.1:0-1940 GCF_034670285.1 Nocardioides sp.
GTGCCGACGGCGACAAGGTCGCCTTCCTCGTGCAGGGCACTCTCTACCCCGACGTCGTCGAGTCGGGCGGGGGAGCGGGCGCCTCCACCATCAAGTCGCACCACAACGTCGGCGGGCTGCCCGACGACCTCGAGTTCGAGCTCGTCGAGCCGCTGCGCGCCCTCTTCAAGGACGAGGTGCGCGCCGTGGGTGAGCAGCTCGGCCTGCCCGCCGAGATCGTGCACCGCCAGCCCTTCCCGGGCCCCGGCCTCGGGATCCGCATCATCGGCGAGGTCACCCGCGAGCGGCTCGACATCCTGCGCGAGGCCGACGCGATCGCCCGCGAAGAGCTCACCCGCGCCGGTCTCGACCGCGACATCTGGCAGATGCCGGTGGTCCTGCTGGCCGACGTCCGCTCGGTCGGTGTGCAGGGTGACGGCCGCACCTACGGCCACCCCGTCGTCCTGCGCCCCGTGACCTCCGAGGACGCCATGACCGCCGACTGGGCGCGCCTGCCCTACGACCTGATGGAGCGGATCTCGACCCGCATCACCAACGAGGTCGCCGAGATCAACCGCGTCACCGTCGACATCACCTCCAAGCCCCCGGGCACCATCGAGTGGGAGTGAGCCGGGTGCTCTGACCTGCGGAAACGTCCTCCGACCTGTACTGAATCTGTTGGTTGCAGCGCTGAAGTTGCCCGCTCTCGCCAGCCCCGTAGCGCACGCACAGAGTAGTTGAGTCCGTAGGTCGGCGGATAGGTAGTCGACTTCGAACAACGCACTTCGGGCTCAGCGTCCCCTGATGTAACGCGCCGACACCTCTTGTTGGAAGCACTACTCAAGGAGGAAGCATGGCTGAGAGCAAGAAGAACGGTCAGGAGTGGTTGGGGAGTCACAGCGAGGCGGTTCGAAGTGCTGCGCCGGATGTTCCCGCCTTCGCTGAGGGCGAGAAAGTTGCGATCTGGCAGCAGATCGAGGCAACTGCGACGAGCCCGGCAACTCGTCCCACGCGTCGGAAGGCGGCAGCGGCGGCAGTCGCCGCCCTCGCGGCGGTCGGAGTTGCTGGTGCCGCGACGGCAGGGGTGATTAGCGCGCATACGGGGCAGTTCCCGGTCGATGCCGAGGATGTCGAGCTCGGTGGACCGGGTGAGCGGCTCGACCCGTCAGCACCCGATTTTCCTCTGGTCGTTGCTGACGTGACCGGCGACATCCGCTTCCCATCTGACGAGACGCACGACCTCGCGGTCTCCTGGGAGGTCGAGAACTATGCGACCAAGCGGGCCAACTCTCGCGTGGCGTCCGGTCAGATTCGTTTGTGGACGGCCGGCAATGCTGTCTGCGCGTGGAGCGATCTTTGGGCGAAGTCTCTGCGAGTCGCTGACGAGCCCACGGAGGAGGAGGCTGCGAGCGTGATCCTTGAAGCGCGCGCCTGGACGGCCATCACCGACACCGACTCCAGCTTCGCCAACGACTCGGAGTTTGCCTGGCTCCCGGACTTGGAGCGTGCCATTCGCTCCCACGACGCCTCGGCTGCTCGAGAGGCGCTCCGTGGACACCAGGCTTGCCTGCCACCTGGGCTGGCGCCGGAGTTGGGACTGGACGACCAGTGGTGAGCTCGTCAGCATCTCGCCACGATGTCGAGGTCCTTTACCGGCGACACGCAGATGAGCTCCACGGCTACCTCTACCGTCGGGCGGGCTCAGACGGGACCGACCTGCTGAGCGACGTTTTCGTGGTGGCGCTCCAGCGCGTGAACGACCTGCCGGAGCCGGACCTGCGGCGGGCTTGGCTCTTCGCCACTGCGAGGCGGCTTCTACTTGCCTCGGCGCGAGGCTCTCGCAAACGTGAAGGTGCGGAGGTTGAGCAGGCGAGGCTCTACACGACTGGCGAAGACGGACCGGATGAGCTGACCGAGCGGGTGACGGCGGTTCGTGAGGCGCTCGCTTGCCTGCGCGAACC
>NZ_JAXMNS010000538.1:0-1928 GCF_034670285.1 Nocardioides sp.
GGCGCGCAGGTCCGAGCGCAGCGTCGTGGCGTCGCTGAAGACGATCGCGTGCATCCCGCAGGCAGCCGCCGCCTCCACGTTGTCGGCCCGGTCGTCGACGAACACCAGGCTGCTCAGCGGCCGGTCGGTGCGGTCGACGAGCAGGTCGTAGACCGCGGGGTCGGGCTTGGCCAGGCCCTCGACGCCCGAGACGACGACGTCCTCGAGCATCGTGAGGAAGTCGAACGTCGCCGGGGCGTGCGGGTAGAGCTCGGCCGACCAGTTGGTCAGCCCCCACTGCGGCACCGCTGCGGCGTGCAGCTCGCGCACCAGGTCGACGCTGCCCGGCACCTCGCCGAGCAACGACTTCGCGAAGTGAGGACGGTAGGCCCGACCGTGGGCCGACCACTCGGGGTGCTCGGCGTCGAGCCACGCCTCGGCGGCCTCCCACGTGCCGCCCGAGTCGGGGCCGTGGTTCCACTCCCGGAAGTCGAACGCCGCCAGGAACCGGCGGGCCTCGTCCTCACCGACGCCCGCCGCGATCGCCGCGAGCGGGTCCCAGTCGATGAGGACGTTGCCGAGGTCCCAGACGATTCCGGTGGGGCCGGTGGGGCCGGTGGGGCCGGTGGAGCCGGTGGAGGTGGTCATGGTGCGTGCTCCTGAGTCGGAGGGGGTGGAAGGCCACGGAAGCCGCGAACCCGCCGCGCGAGCTCATGCTCGCGGGACGGGTTCGCTGGGTAATTCTTCGTCTCACCGGGTCTCACCGGGTCGCGACCTCGTGCCTCGGTCGCGCCGCTCGCTCGACCACCGGTCAGCGAGTCCGCTGACGTGTCCTCGCTACGCCCACCGCTCGCTGGCAGGTACGAAGTTCAGGCGACGCTCGCCGGTGTAGATCTGCTTGGGGCGGGCGATCTTCTGCTCCTTGTCCTGCACCAGCTCGGACCACTGCGCCAGCCAGCCCGGCGTACGGCCGATGGCGAAGAGCACCGTGAACATCTCGGGCGGGAACTGGAAGGCCTCGTAGATCAGGCCGGAGTAGAAGTCGACGTTGGGGTAGAGCTTGCGGGAGATGAAGTACTCGTCCTCGAGCGCAATCTTCTCCAGCTCCTTGGCGATCTCGAGGAGCGGGTTGACCCCGGTGACCTCGAAGACGTCGTCGCAGGCCTTCTTGATGATCGTCGCGCGGGGGTCGAAGTTCTTGTAGACCCGGTGGCCGAAGCCCATCAGGCGCTCGTTGCCGTCCTTGACGCCCTGGATGAAGGCGGGGATGTTCTCCTTCGACCCGATCCGGCGCAGCATCTTCAGCACGGCCTCGTTTGCCCCACCGTGCAGCGGGCCGTAGAGGGCGCCGACCCCGGCGGAGACCGCCGAGTAGGGGTCGACCTGCGAGGAGCCGACCGAGCGCACGGCGTTGGTCGAGCAGTTCTGCTCGTGGTCGGCGTGCAGGATGAACAGCACGTCGAGGGCCTTGACCAGCCGCTCGTCGGCCTCGTACTTCTGCTCGCTCATCTTGAAGAGCATCGAGAGGAAGTTCGCGGTGTAGCTGAGGTCGTTGTCGGGGTAGATGAACGGCTTGCCCTGCGCGTTGCGGAACGACCAGGCGCCGAGCGTCGGCATCTTGGCGATCATCCGCACGATCTGCATGTGGCGGTTGTCAGCGTCGGAGATGTTGCCGGCGTCGGGGTAGAAGGTCGACAGGGCGCCGACGGAGGCCATCAGCATGCCCATCGGGTGGGCGTCGTAGCGGAAGCCCTCCATGAAGCCCTTGACGTTCTCGTGGACGAACGTGTGGTAGGTGATCTCGTGCACCCACGCGTCGTACTCGGCCTTGGAGGGGAGCGCGCCGTGCACGAGGAGTGTGATTTATTTATATTTTATATATAGCAAATTAATATATTTTGTTGAGGGATGCAAACATATTTATAAACACCAACATCCCCTTTTTTGAT
>NZ_JAXMNS010000539.1:0-1922 GCF_034670285.1 Nocardioides sp.
CGATACCGAGGTTGAACGCGGCGAGCGCGGCGACCTGGTCGCCGGCGGCCAGGCCCAGCGAGCCGAGGCTGCTGGCGAAGCCGAGGCCGTGCACGACCCCGACGAGCGCGGCGACCCACGGTCGCAGCGACTCGCCCTTCTTGCGGAGGGCGAGGAACGCCGTGGCGACGACCGAGAGCGCGATGGCCGGCTCGACGATCGCGACCGGGATCGGGACGATGCCGAAGTAGGCCAGGCCCAGGCTCACCGCGTGGCCGACCGTGAACGCGGTCACCAGCTTGACGACCCGCCACGTCGTGGCGCGCGACACCACCGAGCCCACGACCGCGAAGGTGAGGACCACCAGGAAGAGCAGGTGGTCGAGACCCGAGGCCACGTGGTCCAGGCCGCTGGTGAAGAACGACCTGACGGCGCTGATGCTGCTCAGCGAGACCGCGAGGTCGCCGTCCCCGCTGAGGTGGGCGGCAACCAGGTCGTCGTCGACCGACACCAGGACCTGCTCATTCGGTGAGGCAAGGGTCCAGGTGAGGTCCAGCTCGGAGGCGTCACCGGGGTAGGGGCCGGTGACGAAGGCGATCTCGACGTACGCCGAGGGTTCGGCCTCGTCGCCGGCCGGGGCCGGGCCGGCGCCGATCAGCACCGTCTCCTCGCCGTCGACGGCGATCGTGACGTGCTCGCGCAGCACGGCGACCAGCCCCTCCGCGACGGAGGCGTCCTGCTCCGACCGCTCCTCGGCATCGAGCAGGCCGTCGCCGGAGGTGTCGTCGTAGCCCAGGTCGCCGAAGGCGACGAAGGCGGTGCCGAGGACCCGTTCGTCGGTGACCGTCAGCGCGATGGCGTCGCCGGTGTCGTCGTGCGCCGCGGCGGGGCCGGCGCCGAGCAGGATCACTACGGCGCACGTGAGGCCTGCCAGCAGCGCTCCCAGCAGACGCTGCACCTTGGTGCGCACCTCAGCCCCCAGCCGGCGGCGCGCCGGGAGGTCCGCCGCCGTCCCCGCCCGCACCGGCACCGCCGGGCAGGGCGGCGTCGGCGTTGTCGGGGCTGCTCAGCGCCGACTGGGCCGTCGCGCCGACCAGGCAGGTCGGCAGGTTCGGGGAGTCGTAGGTGAGGTGGTAGTGGTAGCCGGTGCCGAGCTCGTCGGTCTCCGAGACGTGACCGGAGCACTCGTCGAGGTCGTCGGGGATGCTGCGGTCCTCCTCGGGACCGTAGATGGCGTAGCCGTCGTAGGCGAAGCCCACCAGGGCCTCCGCGTCCTGCGTGATGTCGCAGGACACGTCGGTTCCCGACTCGTCGAGGTTGGTCTGGATCGACTCGGCCCCGAAGTGCCAGTGGTAGTAGCCGGACGGGTCGACGTGGCCACCGCAGGCGTCGAGGGCCGGGAGGCCGCCGCGGTCGGCGACCGAGGGTGCGTCGGCGAAGATCGTGACCCCGTCGAGCGCCAGGCCGACCTGCCCGACGGTCCCGAGGTCGGTCGGGCTGTCGAGCGTCTCGGGCGCGGTCGGGATCAGCACCTGCAGGTGGAACGAGCCGTCGGCGGTCGCCTCCAGGCAGGAGTTCGCCGTCGTCGACGACGTGGCGCTCTGGGCGCCCGGGTCGGTCACGGTGATGCTGCCGTCGTCGTCCACGAAGTCGTAGCCCTGGTCGCTCATCATCGTCCAGTAGTCGGCGTCGAGGGCGTAGAGGCCGGGGTCGTCGCCGTCCCAGACCCAGATGCCGCCGACGTCGTCGGTGGTCTCGGGGCAGTAGGGCCCGTCGGTGTCCACCGTCGAGGCCAGGCTGGCGACCTCGTACTGGTAGCAGGTGGTCTCGGTGCCGGTCGACAGGGTGCAGTCGACGACGGTGGGCACCTCGGTGAGGGCCTCGTCGTCGAAGAGCACCGTGGGGTCGACGTCGGTCGGCTCGGCGGTCGACGGGTCCGTGCT
>NZ_JAXMNS010000540.1:0-1917 GCF_034670285.1 Nocardioides sp.
GGCGAGCGCCAGCACGCACCCGCCCGCACCGACGGTCGCCTGCGCTGCTGCGAGGGTGTCGAGCAGCGCAGCGGCGGCGACGTCAGCGGCCGCCTCGTCGCCGATGGTCGCGGCGAGCCTGGTCTTGCTCACGCCGGCGACCGGCGCCTTGGCCATCACCAGCACGCGTAGGTCCCTCATCGTCGAGTCAGTCATCACGCAGCACCTTCCAGAAGTCCCGAGCCGTCCTGAACGTCCCCTTCACCGAGCCCGACACCTTCGACCGGGTGCCCTCGGCGCGCGGGTGGTAGGCCACGTCGTGCTCCTTGAACCGCCAGCCCGCCTGGGTGGCCTTCTGCAGCAGTTCGACGGGGTAGCCGAAGCGGCGGTCGCGCACGTCGAGGTCCACGAGCGCCTCGCGGCGACACACGCGCATCGGGGCGATGTCGTGGGCGTCGAGCGCGATCCGGCGGCGCAGCCAGGCGACGATCAGGGCGTTGCCTGCTCGGGCGTGCCACGGCCACACCCCCCGTCGTACGGGGCGCCGACGACCGACGGCCAGGTCGGCGCGGCCGTTTTTGACGTCGTCCAGCAGGGCCAGCAGCTCGTCGGGGTCGAACGACCCGTCGCCGTCCATGAAGGCGACGTAGGGCTGGGTGGCGGCCATCAGGCCGGCGTGGATCGCGGAGCCGTAGCCCGGCACGGACTCCGCCACGACCTGAGCGCCGAGGCGGCGCGCCACGTCGGCGGTGTCGTCGGAGGAGCCGTTGTCGACGACGATCACGTGGAAGACGTCCGAGATCCGGGGCAGCAGCGCCACGAGGGCAGGGCCCTCGTCGCGGCAGGGAAGAATGAGGTCGCAGTGCGGCACGGCCTCAACCTAGTCGCCCGCAGCGGTGCGCGGCATCACCCGCAGGCTTACGAAGCGGTGACGCGGCCCGGTCCGATCTCCGGCCTGACCTGGGGTTTCGGCGTCCCGCTAGCAGCTGCGTACGGCGACGGATCCTCAGCAGACTCACAGTCACTCAGCCAATACACAGGAGCCCCCACCTAGGCTGGCCCTCATGTCGACCGCCACCGACCGCGACGCCGAGGCTGCGCCTCCCGGCGCCGACGTCCCCTCGCATGTGCCGTGGATAGGCTTCTGGGTCGGGGTTGCCCTCGTCGTCGTGGCGACGATCGGGCCCGACCTGATCGGCTGGCAGGTCTACGCGCGCTCCAACCCGGACGAGACGCCCGGCTCGCTCACGCCCCTGCACTCGATCTGGGAGCCCAAGCTCTTCGGGATCGGCACGTTGCCGGCGCTGCTGCTGGGCTACCTCGGCTTCCGTCACGCCGTCGACCTCGCCGCCCGACTGCCGTGGCGCCGCCTGCTCCTGGTGTCGTACGGCGTGAGCGCGGTCTGGTTGTTCTCGCTCGCGCTCGTCTCCGGCTGGGGCGGGGTCGGCGACAAGCTCGACCACTCCTACGAGTACCTCCCGACCGCGCGGATCGTCGACGACGTCCCGGCGTTCCTCGACGAGTTCGTCTCGAGGATCCCGAAGGCGTCGGTCGACGGCGCGGGCGAGTCGAACAACTGGCACACGCACGTCGCCGGCCACCCGCCCGGTGCCACGTTGTTCTTCGTGCTCCTGGCTCGGCTCGGCCTGGCGAACGGATTCGTGGCCGGCACGATCGTGATCCTGATCGCCGCCTCCACCGCCGCTGCAGTGATGGTCACGCTGCGCGCCCTGGACGCGGAGGCCGCCGCCCGACGAGTGGCGCCGTTCCTCGTGCTCACGCCTGCCGCGATCTGGATGGCCGTCTCGGCCGACGCCATGTTCGCCGCGACCGCCGCCTGGGGCATGGCTGCGCTCGCGCTGTCCGCGACTGCGCTGACGACGGTGCCGGAGAGATGGAGCAGTATTTTGCCCATTTGCAGCAGGTGCTGGTTGAAAT
>NZ_JAXMNS010000541.1:0-1909 GCF_034670285.1 Nocardioides sp.
CTCCTTCGTCGCTCGGCCGGCTACTCGACGACCGGTGCTTGGTCCCTGGTCGTCGAGTAGCCGGGGTGCGAGCTTGCGAGCGACCGGCGTATCGAGACGCGGTGAGTGGCGCGGAGAGCGTGGCCACTGTGGGTGCTCGGGTGGCGGGCGTCTCGATACGCCGGCGCGCTCCTTCGTCGCTCGGCCGGCTACTCGACGACCATCGACTGAAAGGCAGTCATGACCACCACACCCCTGAGCCACCGCGAGGCGATGCTCGAGAAGATCGACGCGCTCGAGGCCGAGCACGCCAAGGCCGTCGCAGGTGGTGGCGAACGCAGCGTCGCGCGCCACCACCAGCGCGGCAAGCTGATGCCCCGCGAGCGCATCGAGCTGCTGATCGACGAGGGGTCGGCCTTCCTCGAGCTCAGCCCGCTCGCTGCCTGGGGCAGCGACTTCACCGTCGGCGCCAGCGTCGTGACCGGCATCGGCGTCGTCGAGGGCGTCGAGTGCATGATCACCGCCAACGACCCCTCGGTGAAGGGTGGCGCGAGCAACCCGTGGACGGTCAAGAAGATCTTCCGGGCCTCTCAGATCGCCGAGGAGAACGGACTCCCCACGATCTCCCTGGTCGAGTCCGGCGGCGCCGATCTCCCCACGCAGAAGGAGATCTTCATCCCCGGCGGCAAGCTGTTCCGCGACCTCACGCGCGCCAGCGCCCGCAAGGAACCCACCGTCGCGCTGGTCTTCGGCAACTCCACCGCCGGCGGCGCCTACGTGCCCGGCATGAGCGACTACACCGTCATGGTCAAGGAGCAGGCGAAGGTCTTCCTCGGTGGTCCGCCGCTGGTGAAGATGGCGACCGGTGAGGAGTCCGACGACGAGTCGCTCGGCGGCGCCGAGATGCATGCCCGCACCTCCGGCCTGGCCGACTACCTCGCCGAGGACGAGCGTGACGCCATCCGCATCGGACGGCGCATCATCGCCCGCCTCAACTGGCGCAAGGCGCGCCCCGACCGCGACGTCCCCGACTACGTCGAGCCCGCCGGTGACCCCGATGACCTGCTCGACCTGATCCCGGCCGACCTCAAGGAGCCCTTCGACCCGCGCGACGTGATCGCGCTGCTCTGCGACGGCGTGAGCGAGACCAACGGCGCGGTCTTCGACGAGTTCAAGCCGCTCTACGGCACCTCCCTCGTCACGGGCTGGGCCCGGCTCCACGGCCGCCCGATCGGGATCCTCGCCAACGCGCAAGGGGTGCTGTTCAGCGAGGAGGCGCAGAAGGCGACGCAGTTCGTGCAGCTCGCCAACCAGACCGACACTCCGCTGCTGTTCCTGCACAACACCACCGGCTACATGGTCGGCAAGGAGTACGAGCAGGGCGGCATCATCAAGCACGGCGCGATGATGATCAACGCGATCTCCAACTCCACCGTGCCGCACCTGACGGTGGTGCTCGGGGCGTCGTACGGCGCCGGCAACTACGGCATGAACGGCCGCGCCTTCGACCCGCGCTTCCTCTTCACCTGGCCCTCAGCCAAGTCGGCGGTGATGGGCCCGGCCCAGCTCGCCGGGGTGCTCGAGATCGTGGCCCAGCAGTCGGCTGAGTCGAAGGGGGAGGTCTTCGACGCCGAGGGCTTCAAGGGCATCAAGGAGATCGTCGAGGCCCAGATCGAGGAGCAGTCGATGCCCTACTTCCTCTCCGGGATGTTGTACGACGACGGGGTCATCGACCCCCGCGACACCCGCACCGTCCTGGGCATCTGCCTGTCCGTCATCGACAACAAGTCCTTTGCGGGCACCGACCGCTTCGGGGTGTTCCGCCCGTGATCATGGCGAGTGCGCAGGTGCGGGCGTCTCGATACGCCGGTCCGCTCCTTCGTCGCGTGTCCGGCTACTCGACGACCAGCACCGTCGGTCGTCGAGTAGC
>NZ_JAXMNS010000542.1:0-1900 GCF_034670285.1 Nocardioides sp.
CTGCGGGCCGGGAGGGCGGCCTCCCCCCGTCGCCCTTCCGGCCCCCCCCCGGCCGGGAGGGCGGGGCCCCCGCCGCCCTTCCGGCAACACCCACCTCGCCATCGGAGGCACGGCACCCGCCCGCCTCCTTCCGCTCGGAAGGCAATGTCATGAAGATCCTTCAGCACCCGCGGACGACGCGCGTCGTCCAAGTGATCACCAACGTCGCGTTCGCGGCAGCGCTCACCCTGGCCTTGTTCCTCGGGTTGAGCTTCGCTCCCACCATGGCCGGCCAGGAGTCGCTCATCGTCACCAGTGGCAGCATGGGTTCAGCCATGCCCACTGGGTCGGTGGCGATCACCAGGGCGGTGCCCGTGGCCTCGGTGGCGGTCGGCGACATCGTCAGCTACCGACACCCGGGCGAGCGCATCCCGACCACGCACCGCGTGACCACGGTGGAACAGGACGGTTCAGCACGGATCCTTCGCACCAAGGGTGACGCCAACAGCTTCGAGGACGTGCTGCCCGCTCGGGTGAGCGGTGAGATTCACGTCGTCGAGCGAGTCGTGCCGATGGCCGGCAGCCTGATCCTCTTCGTGCGTGGGCTGGGCGGCACCCTCCTTTTCCTGGTGGTCCCGGTCCTCGGTCTGGTCTTCGCTCGGAACCCACGCCGCGTTTCGCGAGCGCCGGTGGTCGCATGACCTCGACACGGACCGTAGCCGTGGCCGTCGTGCTGGTCGCGCTGATGGCGGGCCCGGCTCACGGGTGGTTTACCGAGCGGGCGGCCTCGTCGAACACGTTCTCGACTGCGACGCTGGCGCCACCGGGACGGCTGGTCGCGAGCGCCAGCTGTGACGACCTCCTCGGCTCCGCGTCGGTGGACCTGAAGTGGCGGCCGAGCGCGTCTCCCTTCACCACCGGGTACGAGATCTTCCGGCGCCTCGGGGCCTCCGGTCCGTATGAATTCTTGGGGTCGACCGATGCAGCAACCACCACCTACACCGACGGACCGATCGCCGGAACGGACTTCCTGGAACTCGCGCTCAGCAGCGCCGTGGTGCGTTACGTTGTTCGGGCGCGAGCACACGCATGGATCAGCGAGGACTCGAACGAGGCGGTGGCGGAAGTGGGCCTGCTGTGCTTCCTGCCTGACGTGCCCGACCTGACCGTTCTGCGACGTCCGTGACGGGAGCGGACCGTCAGGCCGAGGTGGCAGCTGTCCTGGGTGACGCTGTCGTGGCGATGTGCACGGCCGACCTGGCCGATCTCGACGTCGACGAGATCCTGCGCGCTGCTGCCGAGGTCACAGGGTCCGACCCCCTAGTCGAGCAACCTGGCCCACCGGGCTCGCCCCAGGCGCTGCTGCTGGAGCTGATCCGAGCGAGCCCGGGCCGCACGGTGGCCGGGGACCTCGAGGACTGGGATCCCGATCGGAGCGGCCCGTTCGTCGCCACGGTGGCCGGAGAGGGCGCACGCGCGCTGATCGTGGGCTTCGTTGCTCGTGACGCTACCCGTGACTGGAGCCCGATGATCGTGCCGGGGCTCAGGGCTCTGGGGGCGGCCTACGCGGTCGGTATCGAGCGTCACCAACTCGCTGAGGACTTGCGGAGCCGGGACTCGCTGACGCAAGCGGTGCTGGAGGCATCCCTCGACAGCATCATCACCATCAACTCATCCGGCGTCGTGGTCGAGTTCAACCCGGCCGCCGAGGTCATGTTCGGACACTCGCGGTCGGCCGCGGTGGGTGCGCGGATGTCCGACTTGATCGTGCCCGCGGGCTACCGCGCCCAGCACAATGCCGGCATCGAGCACTACCTCAAGACCGGAGAAGGCCCGGCCTTGCGTCAACGGGTGAAGCTTCCGCCCATGCGCGCCGACGGATCGATCTTCCCCGCCGAGATCGCGATCGTGCCGGTCATGG
>NZ_JAXMNS010000543.1:0-1894 GCF_034670285.1 Nocardioides sp.
CGATCTCCCCCGGGTCACCCCACGCTCGTCGACGGCCAGGACGCCCGGTGGTCTCGAGCACCACCGGGTCTCGACCGGGTGCAGGGCGCCGGGCACGTCCACGACGGGCACGTCGGGGCCCAGCAGCGCTGCGGTCCGCTCGGCCTCCACCGTGGCCGACATCGCGACCAGGGCGAGGTCGTCGCGCAGGTGCCGCCGTACGTCGACGAGCAGCGCGAGCGTGAGGTCGGCGTCGAGGGCTCGCTCGTGCACCTCGTCGAGCACCACCGCGGCCACGCCGGCCAGCTCGGGATCGCGCTGGAGTCGGCGCAGCAGCACCCCGGTGGTCACGAACTCGACCCTCGTGGCGGCGCTGCTGCGGCGCTCGCCGCGCACCGCGAAGCCGACCGTCTGGCCGATCGGTTCGTCGAGCAGCGAGGCGAGTCGTCGCGCCGCCGCTCGGGCCGCCAGACGTCTGGGCTGGGTGACGACCACACGTCCGCCGAGTGCGAGCGCCACCGCGGGCGGCACCAGCGTCGTCTTGCCGCTCCCGGGCGGTGCCTGCACCACGGCCGCCCCCGAGGCGCGGAGCGCTCGGTCGAGAGCATCGAGTCCGTGGCGGACCGGCAGCGCCGGCGGGTCCGCCAGGAGTCGGCGGAGCGGGTCGGTCGTCACGGGACCAGTCTGCCGGGGCCCTGCTCGGTCGCGCGCGGGCGCCTCACCGGTCCTGGAGCGGGATGCGCAGCCGCCAGCCGACCTCGATGTGGTCGGGGTCGGTGATCTGCGGGTTCGTCGCGACGATCTTCGCGACCGTGGTGCGTCCGAGGTCGCGAGTCGCCCGCACGATCGCGCTCAGTGTGTCTCCGCGCCGGACCCGGTAGAGCAGGAAGCCACGCAGCCGCGGCACGTAGGTCAGCTCGGTCTCCCTGAGGTCGAACCCCGGATCGGGTCCCTCCCCCGGCAGACCCGGGTTGTCGCCGTAGACCTGCAGGGTCACCTGGCTGATCGAGCGAGGTGGGGCGTCGAGGTCCAGGGTGGTGGAGAACTCCCCCACGCCGACGCCACCGGCGGCCGACTGGGCGAAACCGGTGCCCAGGACGGCCCCGCGTCGTCCGAGGAGACGAAGTCCGATCGTGCCCTCGAAGCCCGCCCCGATCCCGGAGACGACGAAGCGGTCGCCCACGAGATCGTTCTTGGCCGGCTGGCGCACACGGACGGTGGTGATCAGTGCCATGACGACTCCCTCGGTTGCCAGCACCCTCGCACGCGACGACCGCCCGCGCCAGGGTCTGGCACGGGCGGTACGACCGGGGGTCCTGTGAGTGTTGCGTCAGTGCGGCGTGGGCGCGTCGGAGCGCGTGGCCCGACGGTCCTGCCACTCGGCGAGCTCGCGAGCGGCTGCGTCGCGACCTCCCAGCCCGAAGGCGACCGCGGCCGCCACTGCGGCGCCGATGACGATCGCTCCGAAGGCCAGGTTGACGATCGACTCGGCGAGCCCCATCGAGCCCAGCCCGATGGCCACGAAGAGCGCCATCGTCGCGAAGCGGATGATCTGGCCCGCCGTGCCGGCCACGAACTTCGGCAGCAGGTTGGCGATGAAGACGCCCGCAGCGATGATCGCGGCCCCGAGCAGGACGCTGCCACCGATCGCCAGCACCGTGTCGAGGATCTCGGTGATGTCGGAGAAGCCGAGGACGCGGGTCGCAGCGATCGCGAAGAACAGCATGATCGCGACCTGGGCGACGGTGGCGATGACGGCCGACGGCTTGCGCGCCGAAGCCCCAGCCGGGGTGCCCTCCGACCCGGTGAGACCGGCCAGCGCCGTGTCGACCCCGAGCCCGGCGAGGGTCGACTCGAGCACGGGCGAGACGATGCGCGCCACGAGGTAGCCGATGCCCAGCAGGATGGCCGCAGC
>NZ_JAXMNS010000544.1:0-1882 GCF_034670285.1 Nocardioides sp.
GGAGTCCTCGGGGGCGACCCCGTTGCGCTCCTCCTCCTGGAGGCGTTCCCAGGCCGTGCGGTAGTAGTGCCAGTAGCTGCCCAGGACGACGCGGACCCGACGCTTCGAGGAGGCCAGGTCTCGGACGTACTCCCACGCCCGGACGTTGTGGTGGTCGCAGGCCAGGCGAGGCTCGTCGCTCCCCGCGGGGAACGGCAGACTCAGCGGGCAGCCCCCGGAGTAGATGGCGACCAGGTTGACGCGACGGTTGCGCGCGACGGCCGTCACCGGGGAGAGGTACTGCAGGGCATGGGAGTCGCCCCACAGGACGATCCAGGGGCGCTTCTTGAACCTCGTGACGCGGCAGATCTTCGACGGCTCGACGCGCGATCGGCAGGCGCGGGGCATGCTGGCGAAGTCGCGGTCCGGGTTGCCCCTCGCGCTCGGCGCGGTCATCTCCACGGGTGCGGCCGGCGCGGCCGGCGTGGCCGGCGTGGCAGGTGCGTTCGGTGGAGACGCCTCGGCCCCGCTCGACGTGATCCCCAGCCCACCGACGACGAGGACGAGCAGCACGAGCAGCACGCCGGGCCGTGACCGGAGCAGGACGCTCACCTGATCTGCACCGGGCGGTAGAGGTCGTCGTCGGGGAGTCCGTCGTCGGCCACAGCGGTGACCTCGCAGGTCATCAGCAGGGCGTTGCCCCTGACCGTCGACATGAAGGCGGTGTCGGTCGCGTCGCGACCGGTGGCGATGCGCACCAGCGCGGCGCGCGGCGCCAGGGCTGTCGCGTCCAGGGCGTACCAGCCAGGAGAGCCGCCCTGCGGCAGGTAGGCCTCGACGACGGCATGGAAGTCCATCGGGTCACAACCGGGGGCGTAGACGGCCGTCATCCGCGCCGGGATGCACAGGGCGCGGAGCAGCGCGATGACCAGGTGGGCGTAGTCGCGACACACCCCGGCTCCGGTCAGGAGCGTCTCGGAGGCACCGTCGGTGGGGCCGCTGCTGCCGGGCGCGTACTGCAGCCGGGTGCCGACCCAGGCCGAGATCGTCGACAGCAGGGCGTCGTCGTCCAGGTGCCCGAACTCGGAGGCCGCGAACCCTCCGAAGGTGTCGGAGGTGGCGTAGCGGCTCGGACGGCGGTAGAGCGACAGGTCGAGAGGCGTGCTCCCTGGCACCTCGGCGCGACCGGTGGCCGTGCCGGTGTAGCTGATCGTCGAGACGCCCTCAGGCAGCCGCACCAGGTGCTGGACCCCGTCGTGGGCAGCCGTGAAGGCCTCGAACGGCACCTCGCGGCCGTCGTGGAGAATCGTCAGCTCGTCGGCGATCGTCAGGCCGGGGGAGCGGGCGAGGGCCACCTGGAGCTCGATCTCGGTCTCACCCTCGGCTGACACCTCGAGGTAGGAGCTCACGGTTCGCGTCGTCACCCCGGCATCGTCTCAGGATCGGCCTGTTTCCGCGACGCGTGGGGCGACCTCGGTTCCAAGCAGCTCGATGCCACGCAGCAGGTCACCGTGGGCGAGGCGGGGATTCGTCATCTGCATCGACAGCCGGTCGATCCCACCGAGCTGGTCGTGCACCCGACCGAGCTTGGCGACGATCTCGTCGGGATCACCGAGGAAGAAGGCGCCGTCGGGGCCGCTCGTGGCGTCGAACTGCTCTCGGGTCGGTGGCGGGAACCCGCGCTCGCGGGACACGCTGGTGAACATCTCGTGCCAGCCGGGATAGATCGTGTCGGCGGCAGCCCGCCGGCTCTCGCCGACGTAGCCGAAGACGTGCAGCCCGACCTTCAGCGTGGCGGGGTCGTGGCCCGCCTCGGCACCGGCGCGCCGGTAGAGGTCGACGAGCGGCGCGAAGCGTCGCGGCTCGCCGCCGATGACCGCCACCATCAGCGGCAGCCCCAGGA
>NZ_JAXMNS010000545.1:0-1879 GCF_034670285.1 Nocardioides sp.
GTCCTCAGCGGGGTGCTGCTCGGTTGGTGCATGTTGCTCTCCTACGGGCTCCCGCTGCTCGGCGTGCTCGCACTTGCCGTGCTCATCGCGGCTCGGTCCTGGCGGCCGCTGCCGATCGCCTTCGTGGCCGCGCTGGTGCCGGTCGCAGCCTTCGTGCCATTCGGCTTCCGCTGGTGGGAGGCCTACCCCGTGCTCACCGAGCGCTACTGGGACGGCCTGGCCTCCAGCCGTCCGGGCCTCTACTGGACCTGGGCCGACCTCGCGCTCGTGCTCTACTCCGGCGGCCTGCTGATCGGCGCCGGCGTGGCGGTGCTCGGCTGGCGGCTCGTGCAGGCACGTCGGGCGGCGGGTGCTGGCAACGGTGACGGTGCCGGTGCCGGTGCCGGTGCCGGTGCCGGTGCCGGTGCCGACCGCACGGTGCTGATCCTGGCGACCGCCGGGGTGCTGATGATCCTGCTGGCGACGTCGTCGCAGATGAGCCGCGCGGAGGTCGAACGCATCTGGCTCCCGTTCATCCCCTGGGTCACGGTGTCCTTGGCCCTGCTGCCCGAGCGCTGGCGCCGGGTCGGGATCGCCGTCCCGATCGTCTCGGCGCTGCTCCTCGAGCACCTCGTCTACCACTCCTGGTGAACCCCGATGCCGTCACTGCTGGACGGCGCTCCGCCACTGGGTGGAGTTTCTGATCAACCTGCTTGATCAGATGTTCCACCTAGTGGCGGTTGTGGAGTGCGTCAGGCGCGCAACGGCACCGTGGCGAAGTCCGGAAGGCCCTGGTCGGGCAGGATCGCCGCGGCGAAGCCCAGCTCGGCGCGAGCCAGCTCGGGCGAGGCCACGATGTGGCGGACGTCGCCGAGCCGGTAGCCGCCAGTGATCTCGGGAGCCAGGTCCTGACCCGAACCAGTGCCCTGTGCGACCTTCTCGGCCACGTCGAGGATCGTGACCGGATGGCCCGAGGCGACGTTGTAGGCCGCGTAGTGGCCGGACTTCTCGGCGACGACCGAGCGCAGCGCCAGGACGTTGGCCCGCGCGACGTCGGCGACGTGCACGAAGTCGCGCATCTGGCCGCCGTCCTCGAAGACCCGCGGTGACTCCCCGCGCTCCAGCGAGCTGCGGAACATCGCCGCGACCCCGGAGTACGGCGTGTCACGGGGCATCCCGGGCCCGTAGACGTTGTGGTAGCGCAGCGCGACCGCCGAGGCGTCGGCCTGGCGCACCCAGGAGGAGGTGTAGTGCTCCTGCGCGAGCTTGCTGGCGGCGTACGAGCTGCGCGGGTCGAGCCGAGCGGACTCGTCGACCAGCGACCAGCCGAGCGTGGCGTCGCAGTGGGGGCAGTGGTTCTCGAAGTCGCCGGAGTCGAGCGCGGCGACAGCCCGCGGACCAGGCACCTGGTCACCGTGCGTCTCGCAGGTGTAGCGGCCCTCGCCGTAGACGACCATCGAGGAGGCGACGACCAGACGGTGGACGTCGGCGTCGTGCATCGCCGAGAGCAGGGCGGCCGTGCCGAGGTCGTTGTGCGAGGCGTATGCCGGCAGGTCGGCGACCGTGACGCCGGCGCCGACGACCGCGGCTTGGTGACACACCGCGTCGACGCCTTCGAGCAGGCCCGCCCAGGCGTCACCGGTGACGGCCTCGCGGACGTCGAGCTGGTGGGTGCCGTCGGGGGCCGTGGCCGAGCCGTGCGCCTGCGGCAACATCAGGTCGACGCGCACGACCTCGTCGCCATCGGCCTCGAGTGTGTGGGCGATCGCCGAGCCGATGAACCCGGCGGAGCCGGTGAGCAGGATCTTCATGCGGTCAGTGTGCCCGGTGGATGAATCCCCGGATCACCGGGGATTCCTGACGTTCTCAGGGGAAGTTACCCCTGAGAACGTCAGGAGTT
>NZ_JAXMNS010000546.1:0-1875 GCF_034670285.1 Nocardioides sp.
CGGCGGCGATCGCCCTCCGAAGCGCTCGGCGGGACTTCGAGGCGGTCGAGCGGATCGCGAACCGCACGGTCGACGGGATCGAGGGCTACGTCCTGGAGGGCAGCGAGGGCAAGACGATGTTCTACGAGTTCGGCGTGCAGCACGCCGGGGCGTTCGTGGCGCTGGCGTTCGATCTTCCGGTCGACAACTCGAGCTCGAGAGGAATCGTCGAGTCGGTGCTGGCGTCGGTCGAGTGGCAGTGAGGAGCGCCCGGCCCGCATGAGTCCTGACCTCCGGAGGCTTGCATTTGAGAGGGTGGGCGCCGAGTGAAGGACGGTGACCATGACCCACGATCGTGACCGCAACGCGCACGGGCGGGCGGAGCAGTCGCGTCCGCGTGACGCCCTCGGCCGACCCCTGCCCTACGGCGAGGACGGCGTCGAGCCGATCGACGAGACGCCGTTGCCACCCGAGGAGACCATCGCGTTTGCCCGCCGACTGCTCGAGGAGGGTCGGCCCTTCGCCGCGCACGAGGCACTCGAGGTCCGGTGGAAGTCCGGTCCCGACGACGAGCGCGAGCTCTGGCAGGGGCTGGCCCAGCTCTGCGTCGGTCTGACCCACCGCGCCCGCGGCAACGACGTCGGCGCCGCGCGCCTCGTCGAGCGGGCGGCGGGTCACCTGACGACCTACGAGCGTGGCGCGGGCGCGACGTACGGCCTGGACCTCGGTGGGCTGGTGGCGTGCGCCCGGGCGCGAGTCGGGGAGCAGGACCCGCACTAGCACGTCGATGGGGTGAGTGAGCGCTCACTCACGTACTCTCGCGGGATGACCCCTCGCGCCCCCTCCATGGCCCCCGCCGACCGACGGGACGCGTTGGTCGGTGTCACCCTGCAGCTGCTCCGAGAGCACGGCCGCGACGTCACCACCCGCCAGATAGCCGAGGCGGCCGGCATCGCCGAGGGCACGATCTTCCGGGTCGTGGCCTGCAAGGAAGACCTCGTCGACGCAGCCATCGCCCGCGCGTTCGAGCCCGGCGACCTGGTCGACCGCATCGAGGGGATCGACGCCGCGCTGCCGCTGCGCGAGCGCCTGGTGCTGCTCGCCTCGATCTTCCAGGAGCGCGTCCAGGCGACGTTCGCCCTGATGCAAAAGGTCGGCCTGGTCCGCCCGCCCGACCATCAGCACGACAGTGAGGCCGCAGAGGCCTGGAGGACTCAGGTCGCGGCCCTCATGACCGCGGTCGTGGGGGACGATGTGGAGCGCCTCGACGTCCCCGTCGACCACTTCGTCCACGTGCTCCGCCTGCTGTGCTTCGCCGGCAGCCACCAGCACATCGCCGACGGTCGGCTGCTGAGCCCCGAGGAGATCGTCGACACGGTCCTCCACGGTCACCTGCGCACCGAGAGGAGGGGCTGAGCATGTTGCTGCGGCTGCTTCGCGAACGACTCGTGCCCTACCGCCACCTGCTGGCTGCCGTCGTGGGGCTGCAGTTCGTCAGTGTGCTGGCGATGCTCTACCTGCCGAGCCTCAACGCCCGGATCATCGACGAGGGGATCGTGGTCGGTGACACCGGCACGATCGTGCGCCTCGGTGCGGTGATGCTGGTCGTCTCGGTCGCCCAGATCATCGCGTCGATCGCCGCGGCGTGGTTCGGTGCGAGGGCGGCGATGTCGTTCGGTCGCGACCTGCGGCGCGACCTCTTCCAGCGGGTCGGCACCTTCTCGGCCCGCGAGCTGCAGCACTTCGGGGCGCCGTCCCTGATCACTCGCAACACCAACGACGTCACCCAGGTGCAGATGCTCGTGCTGATGGCCTGCCTGATCGCGGCCTCGTCGCCGATCATGATGATCGGCGGGGTCATCATGGCGTTGCGCGAGGACGTCGGCCTCGGCTGGA
>NZ_JAXMNS010000547.1:0-1866 GCF_034670285.1 Nocardioides sp.
TCATCGCAGGCCCTCGCCGTCGCGGCGCAGGATCCCCAGCATCTTCAACGAGAACGCGCGACGGCACCCGCGGCACTCCCACGCACCGTGCGGCGAGGTGACCTCGCCGTTCTCAGCTGTGACCTCGTGGGGCCACAGGTCCTGCTCGCCGCAGAAGGGGCAGTGGAAGGGGACGCCGCGCTCGCTCACTGCGGCACCAGGGTCTTGTCGCCACGCAGCAGCTCCTCGTCGGCCCGGGCCACCCAGGTCGTGAAGCTCTCCGTCGCATCGCCGCGGTCGGCGAGGTAGTTGGTGACCACCGAGGTGACGTAGTCGTCGAGCCCGGCACTGGTGACCTTGTGGGCGCGCAGCTTGCGGCCGAAGTTGGCCTGGAGACCGGTGGCACCGCCGAGGTGCACCTGGAAACCCTCCACCTGCTCGCCCTCGTGCAGCACGAGCTGACCCTTGAGCCCGATGTCGGCGACCTGCGTGCGCGCGCAGGCGTTGGGGCAACCGTTGACGTTGACGGTGATGGGGCTGTCCAGGTCGGGGAAACGCTTCTCGAGCTCGGTGACGAGGTCGCGGGCGCGCTCCTTGGTGTCGACGATCGCGAGCTTGCAGAACTCGATGCCCGTGCAGGCCATCGTGTTGCGGCGCCACTGCGACGGGCGGGCTGAGAGCCCGATCTCGTCGAGGCGGGCCACGAGTGCCTCCACGCGGTCCGCGTCGGCACCGATCAGCACGATCTTCTGGTACGGCGTGAGGCGGGCGCCGGCGAGGCCGAACTCCTCGATGGTGTCGGCGAGCTGCACCAGCAGGGTGCCGGAGATCCGTCCGGCGACCGGGGCCACGCCGACGTAGAACTTGCCGTCGTTCTGCTCGTGGACGCCGATGTGGTCACGGTGCCCGGTGGGCGAGGCAGGGGAGTCGCACGAGACCAGGGCGCGACCGAGGTACTCCTTCTCGACGACCTCGCGGAACTTCTCGATGCCCCAGTCGGCGACGAGGAACTTCAGCCGAGCACGCGAGCGCAGCCTGCGGTAGCCGTAGTCACGGAAGACCGAGGCCACGGCCTCCCACACGTCGGCAACCTCGTCGAGCGGGATCCACACGCCCATCTTCTGGGCCAGCATCGGGTTGGTCGACAGCCCGCCGCCGACCCAGCAGTCGAAGCCGGGCCCGTTCTCGGGGTGCACGGTGGCGACGAAGGAGACGTCGTTGGTCTCGGGGGAGACATCGTGGCTCGGGTGACCGGTGAGCGCGGTCTTGAACTTGCGGGGGAAGTTGGAGAAGGCCGGGTCGCCGATGAAGCGGTCGAAGATCTCCTGCAGGGCAGGGGAGCCGTCGATGATCTCGTCCTTCGCGACTCCGGCGACCGGTGAGCCGAGGAACGGGCGTGGGGAGTCGCCGCAGGCCTCGAGGCTGCTGAGCCCCGCGGCGTCGAGGCGGTCCCAGATCTCCGGGACGTCCTCGATGCGGATCCAGTGGTACTGGATGTTGGCCCGGTCGGTGACGTCGGCGGTGTCGCGGCCGAAGTCGATCCCGATCGTGCCCAGGGCCCGCACGGCGGCGTGGCTCAGCAGCTGGCCGTCGGAGCGGACCCGGAGCATGAAGTGCTCCGCATCGAGCTCCTCCTCAGGGACCGTGGCGGTCTTGCCGCCGTCGAAGCCAGGAGCGCGCTGGGTGTAGAGACCCATCCAGCGGAAACGGCCCCGCAGGTCGGCCGGGTCGATCGAGGCGAAGCCGCGCTTGGAGTAGGTGTAACGAATCCGGTCGCGGACGTTGAGCGGGTCGTCGTCCTTCTTGGACTGCTCGTTCTTGTTCAGCGGCTCGGTGTAGCCCAGGGCCCACTGGCCCTCGGCCCGCTTGGTGCGCGGGATCTCGGTG
>NZ_JAXMNS010000548.1:0-1850 GCF_034670285.1 Nocardioides sp.
GGTGCGCAGACCCAGGCCCGCGGCGAGGCGGCCGAGGTCGCGCACCAGCTCGGCGAGCTCGTCGGCGCCCAGCGGCTCGACGAGCCCGCGCAGGGCGTCGGAGGGTGACCACGTGTCGGACTCGGCGAGCAGCCGCCCGGCGACCTCGTCGAGGTCGGCGCGCAGCATCCGCTGGTACTCCTCGTTGGGCATCTCCTCGAGCCGCGCGCGCAGCTCGGCGCCCCCGCGACGTTCGAAGAGCTCGCTGATGCGACGACCCCACTTGACCACGACGACCTGCCAGCCGGCGGCGTCGAACATGCCGGCCAGCCGGGCGATCTGCAGCTCGGGCACGACGCGGTCGAGCGACTGACGATTGACGTCGACCACCCACAGCACCTCGCCCAGGCGAGCCACGGACGGGTCGGCCACGGCCTCCCAGATTGCGCCCTCGTCGAGCTCGGCGTCACCGAGCAGGCTGATGAACCGGCCGGCCGGGGGAGCGTCGGCGAAGCGCGAGGCGACGTAGCGGTGTGACATCGCCGCCCACAACGCGGCGGTCGCGCCGATGCCGACCGAGCCGGTGGAGAAGTCGACGGTGTCGGGGTCCTTGAGCCGCGAGGGGTAGGACTGCAGCCCGCCCTTGGCCCGCAGCGTCGGCAGGTAGGCCTCGTCGAGGTCACCGAGCAGGTAGTTGAGCGCGTGCAGCACCGGTGAGGCGTGCGGCTTGACCGAGACCCGGTCGTCGCGCTCGAGCTCGGCGAACCACAGCGCCACCATGATGTCGACCATCGAGGCCGACGACGCCTGGTGGCCGCCGACCTTGACGCCGCTGTCGTTGACGCGCCCCGCGTTGGCGGCGTCGACGATCGAGGTCGCGAGCCAGAGCACGCGACGCGAGATCTCACGGAGCAGGGCGGGCTCGGGCCGGCCGGCGGCGGAACTGGTCACGGGGCTCCTCGGATCAGACGCCGACGGGGCGCCGCGTGTCGCTGGTCGACGCACTGGTCGACGCACTGGTCGACGCACTGGTCGACGCACTGGTCGACGCACTGGTCGACGCACTGGTCGACGCACTGGTCGACGCACACTGTGCCAGCCCGGCCGCGAGGTCGTCGATCAGGTCGAGCGGGTCCTCGAGCCCGACCGAGAGCCGTACGACGCCCGCGTCGGGTCGCGCGTGTGCGGCGACGGGTCGGTGGGTCAGGGCCGCGGGGTGCTGGATGAGCGAGTCGACGCCGCCCAGGGAAACCGCGTGGGTGAACAGGTCGACCGACGAGGTGAGCCGCGCGGCGGCGTCGTACCCACCGCGCAGGGTGAGCGCGACCATCGCGCCGGTGCCGCGCATCTGGGTGCCGACCAGTCCGCGGGGGTCGCCTTCGAGGCCGGGGTAGTGCACGCGCGCCACCTCGTCCTGCTCCTGCAGCCACGACACCAGACGGCGGGCGCCGTCCTGCTGGGCGCGGACGCGCAGCGGCAGGGTCGCGAGCCCGCGGTGCAGCAGGTAGGCGCCGAGGGGGTGCAGCAGGCCGCCGGTGACCGCACGCACCTGACGCAGCGCCGAGGCGGTCTCCTCGTCGCAGGCGATGACGCCGCCGACGACGTCGCCGTGGCCGCCGAGGTACTTCGTGGCGCTGTGCAGCGACATCGCTGCCCCGAGGGTGATCGGGTTCTGCAGGACCGGGGTCGCGAAGGTGTTGTCGACCAGGACCGGCACGTCGCCGGCAGCGGCGACGGCCGCGCGGATGTCGAGCATCTCCAGGGTCGGGTTGGCGGGCGTCTCGACGAGCACCAGGGCGGTGTCGGGGCGCACGGTGGCGGCGATCTCGTCCTCGGTGCACCAGCTCACCTCGGTGCCGAGGAGGAGATCG
>NZ_JAXMNS010000549.1:0-1844 GCF_034670285.1 Nocardioides sp.
TGACCGACTACGACATCCTCGAGGTGCGCCGGATCAAGGCGCGCGTCGACAACGAGCGACTGCCCAAGGGCGCCGACCCCCACCTGAACCTCAAGCTGGGTCGCGGGGGACTGGCCGACATCGAGTGGACCGTGCAGCTGCTCCAGATGCGCTACGCCGCCGAGGTCGAGGGCCTGCGCACCCCGCGCACGTTGCCTGCGGCAGCAGCCGCCGCCGAGGCCGGGCTGCTCGACGCGCACGACGCGGAGATCCTGTGCGACGCGTGGCGCTCGGTGAGCCGGGTCCGCAACGCCGTGGCGCTGGCCCGAGGCAAGGGTTCGGACCAGCTGCCTCGCGACGCACGCGAGCGAGCGGCGGTGGCGAGCATCCTCGGCTACCCCGCCGGGTGCACCGACGAGATGGTCAACGACCACCTGCGTAGCACCCGTCAGGCCCGTGCTGTCGTCGATCGTGTCTTTTGGTGAGGGTTTCTTGAGGATTCCTTGAGGCGGAGCAGGCAGGGTCTGGATGTAGCGGCACCATGCTGGAGCCGATGACGACGCCGAGCCACGATTCGACGGCACCTGGGGAGGAGGACGCGATGACCGTCTTCGACGTCTCCGCCCTACGACGGCTGGAGGGCGACACGCAGAGCCCGGAGTTCGTGCACTCCCTGGTGGGCACCTACCGGCGCATGCTCGACGACCGGGTGACGCGGATCCTCGAGGCGCTCGAGCAGGCCGACAGCGACCGGGCCCTCGACGCCGCACACAGCCTGCGCGTCTCCTCGATCATGACCGGCCTGGTCGAGATCGCTGACGTCGCCACAGGGGTCGCGGACGCCCTGCGTGCCGCCGACCTGGGCTCAGCGCGGAAGGCGGGCTCGTCGCTGCGCGCCGCTGCGGAGCGGGCCGCGGCGGCCCTCACCGCGTATCTCGACGAGGACCTGCACGCTCAGGAGTCGACCGACTCCATCCGGTAGCCGACACCGCGCACCGTGCGGATGTGGCGACCCTCTCCGGAGTCGCCCTCCAGCTTGCGCCGCAGGTTGCCGATGTGGACCTCGACGAGGTGGGTGTCGCTCGCCCAGTCGGTGCCCCAGACCGAGCGCAGCAGCGCCTCGCGGGTCCAGACCCGGGCGGGGGTGCGCATCAGCTCGGCGAGCAGGTCGAACTCGGTGCGCGTGAGCGCCAGCTCGAGCGTGCCGTTGAACGCGCGACGCCCGTCGACGTCGACCCGGAGCCGGCCGTGCTCGAGGACCTCGTGGTCGGGGACCGCCACGGGCTGCTGAGAGGCGACCGCGCCGACGCCGCGTCGGGGACGCCGGAAGAGGGCGTTCACCCGCGCCTTGAGCTCGCGCACGCTGAAGGGCTTCGACAGGTAGTCGTCGGCGCCGGTCTCGAGTCCGAGCAGCCGGTCGATCTCGTCGTCGCGCGCGGTGATCATGATGATGTAGGCGTCGGCGAACTCGCGGATCCGTCGACACGTCTCGATCCCGTCGATGCCGGGCAGCCCGACGTCGAGAGTGATGAGGTCGGGGTCGAAGGTGCGGACCGCCTCGATGCCGGCGAGTCCGGAGTCGACCGCCTGGACCACGAAGCCCTGGGTGCTGAGGGTGAACTCGATGAGCGCGCGCACGTCATCGTCGTCCTCCACGACGAGGGCGCGACGTTCTTCCTGAGGCTCCTGAGACACGACGGGGAGTCTGCCAGACGAGTGGGCGAGAGTGAGGAGCCGTCTTCATGGCGCGTCCGGTGCGGCGTACGTCACACACGCTCACCGTCCAGCGACACACGTACGAAACATGCCCGACATGCAGCGCTTCTACCTTTCGAGGAAGGTCGACACCCGTGGTCGACGCTCGA
>NZ_JAXMNS010000550.1:0-1830 GCF_034670285.1 Nocardioides sp.
CTGCGGGGCCTGGCGCCGGGTCCGGCGAAGGTGAGGACGTGGTCACCTGATGAAGTCTCCCGCATGCACGACGAGGTCGAGCACGGGACCCGGCACGACACCGAGGAACAGCGTCGCGGCGGCGCACCCGGCGATCGTGAGACCCGTGAGCGGTGAGGCCAGGGCGACCTCTCCGACGGCCTCCCCCTCGACGGGGTCGGTGAAGAACATCAGCCGGATGAAGCGGATGTAGAACGAGATCGCGATGACGCTGGACAGGATCGCCACGAGCACGACCGGCCAGGCGCCGGCCGACATCGCGACCGTGAAGACGGCCCACTTGCCCACGAAGCCGGCGGTGAGCGGGATGCCGGCCATCGAGAGCATGAAGAAGGCGAAGAGCCCCGCCACGAGCGGCGAGCGCTTGCCCAGCCCGGTCCAGCGGGTGAACGACGGCGCCTCACCGTTGGCGTCGCGCACGACGGTCACCAGGGCGAACGCGCCGAGCGACGCGACGCCGTACGACGTCAGGTAGAACAGCACGGCCTGGAGCGAGGTGATCTGGCCGTCGGCCAGCTCGCCGAGCGACTGGAGCCCGAGCAGGCCAGTGAGCAGGAACCCGGTGTGGGCGACGGCCGAGTAGGCCAGCATCCGCTTCACGTCGGTCTGGGCGATCGCGACGATCGCGCCGACGAGCATCGTCAGGATCGCCACGACCCAGAGCATCGGCTCCCAGTCCCAGCGGGCTGCGCCGAAGGCGACGTAGAAGAGCCGGAGCATCGCGCCGAAGGCGGCGACCTTGGTCGCGGCCGACATGAACGCGGTGACCGCGGTCGGGGCGCCCTGGTAGACGTCGGGGGTCCAGGCCTGGAAGGGCACGGCGCCGACCTTGAAGAGCAGTCCGACCGAGAGCAGGGCGATGCCGAGGATCAGCAGGATCTCGTTGTCGGCACCGTTGACCACGGCCTCGTTGATCACCGCGAGGTCCATCGACCCGGCGTAGCCGTAGACCAGCGCGACGCCGTAGAGGAAGAAGCCCGAGGAGAAGGCACCGAGCAGGAAGTACTTCATCGCGGCTTCCTGGCTCAGCAGGCGGCGACGACGCGCCAGGCCGCAGAGCAGGTAGAGCGGGAGCGAGAGCACCTCGAGCGACACGAACATCATCAGCAGGTCGCCGGAGGCCGGGAAGAGGAGCATCCCGCCCACGGCGAACATCAGCAGCGGGTAGATCTCGGTGTGGGCCAGGCCCCGGGTGGACGCCTCACGCTCGGCGTCGGTGCCGGGCATGGCAGCGGCCTGGCCCGCGAAGGCCGAGACCCCGGCCTCGAGCCGACGCTCGGCGAACAGGGCGACGCCGGCGAGGGCGAAGACCAGGATGAGGCCCCACAGGTAGATGGTCGGACCGTCGACGACGACCGAACCCTCGGCTGCGACGAGGCCCTGGGCAGTGCCGTCGCCGACCTTGTCGAGGTTGAGGCCGACGGCGACCGTGGCGCCGAGGGCGGCCAGGATGCCGACACCGGCGAGGCTGCTCTGGACGACGTGGCGACGCTCGCGCGAGACGAACGCCTCGACGACCACGCCGACCAGGGCGACTCCGAAGATGATCAGCAGCGGCGAGAGCTCGGCGTACTCGATGGTGGGATTGACGAAGTCCATGTCAGCGACCCTCTTCCTCGGCCAGGGACGACTCGGCGATCTCCGAGGACACACTGGGTTCGTCGTCGGTGACTCCGACGTGCTCCATCAGGTCGGCGACGTAGGGGTTGCTCGCCTCCAGCAGCGGCTTGGGGAAGAACCCGAACAGCACCAGGGCGACCATCAGCGGCGCCACGGCCGCGAGCTCGCGCA
>NZ_JAXMNS010000551.1:0-1823 GCF_034670285.1 Nocardioides sp.
TCGACACCCCGCGAGTGCTCACCACCGTCGGCGGCGACGACCTCCTGATCGGCGGCGTCGCCTGGGCCCAGAACGACGGCGGCGTGAAGACCGTGCAGGTGCAGGTCGACGGAGGCCGCTGGCAGGTCGCCGAGATCGGCGTCGATGTCAACAACGTCTACTGGCGCCAGTGGTACCTCAAGGTCAGCGGCCTCGAGCCCGGCTCGCACCGGGTGGCGGCACGCTGCATCGACGGCACCGGCGACACCCAGGTCGCCGTGCGCGCCGAGCCGTACCCCGAAGGCGCGAGCGGTATCCACACGGTGCAGTTCACCGTCGCCTGACGGCTCTGCCGAAGCCTCAGCCTGAGGCCGGCGCCGACAACAGCGGGTCCGACCACGCCATGGGGCGTGCTCGGGCCCGCTGTCGTCGTACGCGACGGGCCCGAGTCGAGCCGGCCGGGTGTGAGCGCGGTCACGGGAAGAAGTTTCCCATCTGAGCCCCATACACCAATCCGACCCCGCCGGCGCTGCGAATCACTCACGTAATTCCCCACTACGGAAGGCAACACCCCATGAAGCTCAACACCGTCCGCCGCGGCACCGCCGCCGCCGCCGTTCTCGCCCTGTCCCTGACCCTCGCCGCCTGTGGCGAGGACGAGGAGACCGCTACCTCCACCGGTGGCGACACCACCTCGGAGACCGACACCGACAACGGTGACGAGGCCGCTGACCCGCAGGCCCAGACCTTCGGCCCCGCGTGCGACCAGGTCCCCGCCGATGGCGACGGCTCGTTCGTCGGCATGTCGGACAGCCCGGTTGCCACCGCCGCCTCGGCCAACCCGCTGCTCACGCAGCTCGTCGGTGCAGTCGGCGCCGTCAACGGTCTCGCCGACACCCTCAACGGTGCCCCCGAGCTGACCGTCTTCGCCCCGTTCGACGGTGCCTTCGAGGCGCTCGACCAGGAGGCCGTCGCCGGTCTCGTCGAGGAGGCCCAGGCTGACGAGTCCGGCACGGACTCGGCCCTCTTCACCGTCCTCGCCAACCACGTCGTGGGCGCGAACCTCGACGCCGACGCTGTCGTTGGCGACCAGGACACCCTGGCCGGCACCACGCTGACCATCGAGGGTGACACCGACGGCATGACCGTCACCGACGGCGTCGCGACCGCCACCGTTCTCTGTGGCAACATCCCCACCGCGAACGCCACGGTCTACGTGATCGACACCGTCCTCACCGCCCCGATCAGCTGATCGATCCTCACGGATCAAGGTGAATTGAGTCAGATGAGTCAGGCCAAGCTGGTGCCGTCCGGCGCCTCCCTCACGGGGGTGCCGGCGGTGCCAGCCGCCGAACGGCTCGCTGACTTGCTTCGTCGCTCGGCGAAGGGCGACCAGGTCGCCTTCGCCGAGCTGTACGACGCCACCCAGGCCCGCGTCTTCGGCCTCGCCGTCCGGGTCGTCCGCGACCCGGCGCAGGCCGAGGAAGTCACCCAGGAAGCCTTCCTGGAGGTCTGGCGCACCGCAGGTCGTTTCGACTCCGACAAGGGCAGCGCCCTGTCGTGGCTGATGACGCTCTGTCATCGTAAGGCGGTCGATCGCGTGCGATCGGCCGAGTCGTCCACCCGGCGCGACACCAGCTATCACCAGCACAACCGCACGATCGACATCGACTCCACCGCCGATGCGGCCCAGGCCTCCATGGAGGCGCAACGGGTGCGAAAAGCGATGGTCAGCCTGACCGACGTACAGCGAGAAGCACTCGAGCTCGCGTATTTTGGCGGCTACACACATACCGAAGTGGCAGGGATCCTCAGCATTCCTGTCGGAACAGCCAAGACCCGCA
>NZ_JAXMNS010000552.1:0-1822 GCF_034670285.1 Nocardioides sp.
GTGCAGATGCCTAACGGGTGCGAAAGTGGTCGGCGCGCTCCCGATCGGTCCCATGTCCCGGCCGAGCTGAAAAGCGGTCTGGACGTTGCGCGTCATCGTCTTGCGGCTCTGGAGCACGATCGGCGACCGCTGAGCGAGTTCCGCAGCCTGATCGATCACCCGGTCACCGACCTCGAAGATCACGGTGCCCATCAGGTTGAACGGGAACGTGCGCGACTCCGACATCGCGTCAGTGACGACCATCAGAGCCCGACTAGCCGACTCGAAGACGTTCACCGGGGAGTCCTGACGATCCGGTCGGCGTAGCCCGCCTCGCCGGCGTCGACACCCAGCACGAAGGCGTGGTGCGCCCGCTTGCGCGCCGTGACCTCTCTGACGGGACGCTGGTCGTCGACGAAGTTGAGCACGGCGTCGGCGATGCGCCGCAACCGTGTGCGTGAGTCTGTGGTGGTCATGGTGTGGCCCTCCTAGTGGGTTGCGTGGTGTTGCTTAGGAAGAGCACCCCCGCGTGCGCCCGACTGATCTCGCCAGGGCGCACCTGACCGCTGCCGCCGCCGACGATGCTGGTCTTGCTGGCGTCGTGGTGGGGCGCGGAGTACGGCGCCGTCGTGATCAGGTCGTCTCCCGGCTCGAGGGCGCCGGCGAGGGAGTGGATCGCCGTCAGCTCGAGCGCCTCCTCGGGCACGAGCGGCGGCAGGATGCTGGGGATCCGCTCGGCCAGGCTGGTCTTGCCTGCGCCCTTCGGCCCCGAGAGCAGTACGGCGTGCCCACCGGCTGCGGCGATGGTGGCGGCGTACTTGGCGTCGGCCATCCCGTCGAGGTCAGCGAAGTCGTCCTGCTCGAGCCGCTCCTCGCCTCGCCAGGTCAGCAGGCGGCTGCCCGACATCGCGGCCACCGGCGGTGCCGCCGGCACCGGATCGCCGCGCAGCTCGGCGACGACCTGCTGGAGCGAGCGCATCCCGAACACCGCCATCCCCGGCACCATGGCCGCCTCTCGCGCCTGCGGCTCCGGCACGAACACGTGCCGGATGCCGCGTTCGGCGGCCGCGAGCACCATCGGCAGCACGCCCGCGACCGAACGGAGCCCGCCCTCGAGGGTCAGCTCACCGATGAACGCGGTCTCGAGCAGCGCCCGAGCGGGCACCGTGTCGTCAGCGGCCAGGACCGCGACCGCCACGGCGAGGTCGAAGTGCGGCCCGCGCTTGATGAGGTCGGCCGGTGAGAGCAGGATCGTGATCCGCTTGGTCGCCGGCCACCCCAGGTCGGAGTTAATGATGGCCATCCGGCAGCGGTCACCGGCCTCCCGCAGCGAGAGATCCGGGCGTCCGACCATGGTGAAGCCGACCTGGCCGGGCGAGACGTCGGCCTGCACGTCGATGAGGTGGCCCAGCGCCCCGTGCAACGAGATCGATCGGGCAGTCGCGACCGCCATCAGCCGATGCCCCGGACGTGGTCGACCACTGCCGCACCCCTTCGCGGCTGCATCACCGCGACGAGGTCGACCCGGGTCTCCTGCGGAGACACCCCGCGGGTCTCGGCCCAGAGCACACCCAGTCGCTGCAACCGGTCGAGCTTGGCGTCGGTGATCGCCTCGTGGGGCGTGCCGTGGCTGGTGCTCGTGCGGGTCTTGACCTCGCACACCACCAACGTGGCGCCGTCACGCAGGACGAGGTCGATCTCGCCCTCCGCGCACCGCCAGTTGCGGTCGAGCAGGGTCATCCCCTGCGCGACGAGGTGCTCCTCGGCCACCCGCTCGCCGTACGCCCCGAGGGCCTGCCTGCTTGCTGCTGTCGTCGTCATCGCGTGACCTCCTGACGACCAG
>NZ_JAXMNS010000553.1:0-1795 GCF_034670285.1 Nocardioides sp.
GCCGCGAGCTGCTCGTGGACGTCGACGAAGGCCTCGCCGCCGACCCGGGAGCCCGCGAGCTCGCCGGCTCGGCGGCCCAGCAGCGCGAGGTCGCGCGGGCCGATGGCCCAACGGGGCCCGGCCAGCAGCGTGAGCAGGGCGGCATTGGCCGTGACGTCCTGGACGAGGGTGAGGGTGGCGACGACCTCGGCGACCTCGGGGAGACGCAGCAGGCCCTTGAGCCCGACGATCTCGACCGGGATCTCTCGGTCGGTGAGGGCGTCGAAGGCGGCCGCGGCGTGCGAGTTGTTGCGGGTGAGCACGCCGATCTCCTTCCACACCGGCTCGTCAGTGCTTGCGGCCAGCCGCGCGTGCGTGGCGAGGACCTCGTCGGCGAGCCACGCGAGCTCGTCGTCGAAGGTCTCGTGCACGATCGCCCGGACCACTCCGTCGGCGGCGTCCGGCTTCGGCTCGAGCGGCAGCAGGTCGGGACGGGTCTCGTAGAGCTCGGCGGCGAGGTGGTTGGCGGTGGCGAGGATGCGCGCGTCGGAACGACGGTTGACCACCAGCGGGTAGGTCGGTCGGGTGCCGTCGGCAGAGGGGAAGTCGGCGCCGAACTCGAGGATGTTGGAGACCGACGCGCCACGCCACCCGTAGATCGCCTGGTTGGGGTCGCCGACCGCGGTGACCGGGTGGCCGAGGCCCGAGTCGACGTCGGGCCCGGAGAAGAGGCGGCTGAGCATCAGCGCCTGAGCCACCGAGGTGTCCTGGTATTCATCGAGGAGCACGACGCGGTACTTGAGCCGTTCGGCCTCGCCCACCTCGGGGCACTCGCGGGCCAGGCGTGCGGCCAGGGCGATCTGGTCGGAGAAGTCCAGCAGGCCCAGGTGGCGCTTGAGGCCGCGGTAGGTCTCGACGAGGCCGAGCAGCTCGGCGCGGGCGGCGATGACCGAGATGGCCTTCTCGTTCTTGGCGCGGTAGGTCGAGCGTGACTCCGCTGCCATCCCGGCCTCGAAGAGCGGGCGCTGCTCGGCGTCGTGGCGACGCACGTCGTCGGGGCTCACGAGGTGCTCGCTCATCTCGGCGTCGAGCGCGAGGAGGTAGCGCACCACGTGGGCCGGGGAGTCGCTGAGGTGCTCGACCGGCGCGGCGTAGCGCTGAACCGCACGGGCGGCGAGCTGGAAGCGGCTGGCGTCGGTGATCAACCGGGTGTCGGGCTCGTGGCCGATGCGCAGACCGTGCTCGGAGAGCAGGTTGGAGGCGTAGGAGTGATAGGTGGAGACGGTGGGCTCGTCGGGCTCCTCCGCCTCGTCGTCGGCGCCGTCGTGGGTCGAGCCCGGCTCGCTCAGTGGGCGGGCCGCGCCGCGCTCGGGCAGGAGACCGGCGCGGCGCAGGCTCTCGCGGATCCGGGTCTCGAGCTCGGCGGTCGCCTTGGTGGTGAACGTGAGCCCCAGGATCTCGGCTGGTCGCACCCGACCGGTCGCGACCAGCCAGACCACCCGGGCCGCCATCACGGTGGTCTTGCCCGAGCCGGCGCCGGCAATGACGACGGCGGGCTCGAGGGGCGCGGTGATCGCGGCGAACTGGGCGTCGCTGAAGGTCCAGTCGTCGCCGAGCAGCGCGCGGAGCTGCTCGGGGGTGTCGATCGGGAGAGGGGTGTTCGGCATCGTCACGAGAGCACCGTTCCTGAGGTCTGGGCCGGACAGATGGCGTGGAAGTCGCAGCGGTCGCAGTGACCACCGGGGCGTACGACGAACTCCTCGGCGCGCACGACGGCGGCGGCCTGCATCAGCTGCAGCTCGACCGGGCGCGGGGC
>NZ_JAXMNS010000554.1:0-1794 GCF_034670285.1 Nocardioides sp.
GTTGGTGACGCCGTTGACCTGCGGGAGGAACGACTCGGCGACCACCAGCACCCTGAGGCGCTCGGCACTCGCGGCGTTCTTTCTCGGGTTCGCACTCGTGGAGCAGGTGGGGACAGGGACCGGGACTGCTGCCAGCTCGACCATGACCCGGACGCTAGGGACGGCATCGGAACTGTCATCGGCCCTGCCATGGCCGACACGTGAACGGCAGCGGTCATCGCCCCTCCGTGCAGTCGTCAGCGACGCTGGTGGAGACGGAGAGTGCCGACTCAGTTCTCGGCCCGACCGGCCTTCCAGTAGCCCATGAACGCGACCCGTGAGGCCTCGACTCCGAGGTCGCGCACGAGGTGTCGGCGTAGGCCGGTCACCGCTCCGGCCTCCCCGGCGATCCAAGCGTAAAGACCATCACGGACCTCGGCGTCAGGCACCTCCCACAGCACCTCGGGGTCGGCGTCCGACCCGGCTGCCGCTCCGACCGCCACCCGCGAACAGCCCAGGTGGCGCGCGGCCCAGCGTCGTACCTCGCGGTCGAGCGCGACGCCATGAGACGCCGTCTCTTCACCCTCGCGCGGCAACCACCGCACCGCCACACCGGCGGGCGCGACGACCGGTTGTACGTCCAGGGTGCTGGGCACCTCCAGGAACGCGACCCCGGAGGCGTCGTCCGGCAGCGACTCGAGGATCGAGACGATGGCCGGAACGGCGGTCTCGTCGCCTGCGACGAGCAGGGTGCTCGCCCGGCCCGGCTGCCAGGCGTAACCGCCGGCTGCGTCCGTCGAGGTCGCATCGGGCGCGAGCACCAGCACCTCGTCGCCGACCGCCGCGCGGGAGACCCAGCGGGTGGCCGGCCCGGTGTCGCCGTGCGCCACGAAGTCGACGACCAGCTCGCGAGCCGCGGGATCGCAGTGCCGCAGGGTGTAGGTGCGGATCGGGTTGCGCTCGCGGTCGCCCTGACGGCGCCACCGGGCGTACCAGTCGTCGCCGGCCGGAAACGACGACAGACCGGTGCCGGGCAGCGGAAGGACGACCTTGACGCGCTGGTCCGGCCCGTGCCGGGTCACGTCTGCGAGGTCGTCGGAGGTGAAGCGCACCCGGGTGAAGCTCGGGCTCACCTGCTCGAGGGCCGCCACGCGCACGGAGTAGGGGCGGTAGCCGGGCTTGGACATGATGACTCCCAGGGGACGAGGTGAAGCGCTGGACGGCAGTGTTGGGTGGCGGTGAGTGGTCGTCGGCGTCAGGGCGACGTGGCGCGCGGGCGCGCATGGTGCCGCCCGATCGGCAGCACGAGCGGCGTCTCGGAGACCGGATCGACGATCACGTGGCTCTCGAGGCCGAAGACCTCGCGGACCGCCTCGACGGTGAGGACCCGACGAGGATCGCCGGCGGCATGGATCCGGCCCGCAGAGAGGGCCACGAGGTGGTCGGCGTAGCGGGCGGCGAGGTTGAGGTCGTGCAGCACCATGACGATCGTCGTCCCGCGCCGCCGGTTGAGATCGGTGAGCAGGTCCTGCACCTCGACCTGGTGGCTGACGTCGAGGTACGTCGTGGGTTCGTCGAGCAGCAGCACATCGGTCTGCTGGGCCAGCGCCATCGCGATCCAGACGCGCTGACGCTGACCGCCCGAGAGCTCGTCGACGCTGCGCTCGGCGAGGGAGGCGGTGCCGGTGAGCTCCAGCGCATCGGCAACCGCCTCGTCGTCGGCCGCGCTCCACCGGGAGAGCAGTCGCTGGTGCGGATGACGACCGCGGGCCACGAGGTCGGCGACGACCAACCCCTCCGGGGCCACCGGCGACT
>NZ_JAXMNS010000555.1:0-1787 GCF_034670285.1 Nocardioides sp.
GCGTCGTGGTCGACGAGGTCGACCGGCACGGCGGCCTGGTCAACAAGTTCATCGGCGACGCCGTCCTCGCGATCTTCGGGGCCCCGGTCGACCACCCCGACCACGCGGGCGCAGCCCTGGCTGCCGCCCGGACGATGGCACGACGGTTGGCCGCGGAGGTGCCGGAGGTCGGCGCCGGGATCGGGGTGGCGACCGGCGAGGTCGTGGCCGGCAACGTGGGGCACGCAAGTCGTTTCGAGTACACCGTCATCGGGGACGCCGTGAACAGCGCCTCGCGCCTCACCGACCTCGCCAAGGAGGCTCCGGGACGCGTGCTGGTCGCCCGGGCCAGCGTCGTCCAGGCCGCCGGCGACGAAGCCAGCCACTGGGCCGACCACGGCACGATCACCCTGCGAGGTCGCACGAGCGAGACGACGGTCTCGGTGCTCCTCGACCCCTCCTAGACTCCCGGCATGGCTGAGACCACCGATGCCGCCCACGTCGTCCGCTCGTGCCTGACGGCGCTCCAAGAAGGAGACGTCGAGGCCGCTCAGGCCCTGCTCGATCCCGAGGTCGAGTGGCGCAACTCCGGACTGCCGACGGTCCGCGGCCGCCGTGCCCATCAAGCGCTGCGCGACATGATCGAGCGCGGCATCGGGTTCGAGGCCGAGCTGCACCACCTCGCCGCCGACGGCGACGTGGTGCTGACCGACCGCACCGACGTGCTGACCTACCGCCGCTTCCGCACGCAGTTTTGGGTGTGCGGGACCTTCGAGGTGCGCGACGGGCGCATCGTGCTGTGGGACGACCACTTCAGCCTGACGAACTTCGTCGGTGCTGGGGTCCTCGGACTGGTCAGGTCGGTCCTGCCTCGCTGACCAGCCCGGTTGTTCGGGCGAGCGGGATCAGCTGAGAGCAGCGACCGCGGCGTCGTAGTCGGGCTCCTGAGCGATCTCGGGGACGAGCTCGGTGTGGAGCACGGTGCCGTCGGCGTCGATCACGACGACCGAGCGGGCCAGCAGGGCCTCGAACTTGCCGTCGAGGAGCCGCACGCCGTAGTCGTCGCCGAAGCTCGACTTGAAGCCGGACGCTGCGGTGACGTTCTCGATGCCCTCGGCACCGCAGAAGCGGGCCTGGGCGAACGGCAGGTCGTTGGAGACACAGACCACGGTGGTGTTGTCGAGGCTGGCAGCGAGCTCGTTGAACTTCTTCACGCTCGCCGCGCACACCCCGGTGTCGACGCTGGGGAAGATGTTGAGGACGGTGCGCGTGCCCGAGCCCAGCGAGACGTCGCTGAAGTCGGAGCCGGTCAAGGAGAAGGCCGGGGCGGCGGAGCCGACCGCGGGGAGATCTCCGACAGTGGTGACGGGGTTGCCGCCGAGAGCAGTAATGGACATGGCACATGTCTAGCAGGCAGAACCCCATCGGCTCCTCGGCGTCCGGCGCGGCTACTCGGTCGGGCTGGCCCCTGGTTGGTGGACGGTGGGGCCCTCGGTCGGCTCGGAGGACTCGTTCTCGGAGGGTTCGGCAGGCTCGGTCGGCGCGGGGGGCTCGGTCACCTCTTGCAGCTGCTCCAGCACACAGAGGTCGAAGTCGTCGTCGCTCGCCTCCGGGTCGTCGACGTGACCCTGCTCGGCGCACCACGCGTTCGCTGCCTCCTCAGCCTCGGTGTCGCCCGGGTCGGGTTCCGGCTCCGGCTCCGGCTCGGGGGTCTGGGTCGGGGTCGGTCCAGGTGTCGGCCCCGGGAGCGGGAGCGGGGTCGGTTCCGGGGCCGGGGTCGACTCGGGCGACGGCTCGGGAGTCGGGGT
>NZ_JAXMNS010000556.1:0-1786 GCF_034670285.1 Nocardioides sp.
GCTCCATGCCCGAGGCCTGGGGGGACGCCCCGCGGAAGATGTTGCCACCACCGACGACGACCCCGATCTCCACACCGAGGGAGTTGACCTCGACCAGCTGGTCGGCGACGGAGGCCACCACCTGCGGGGAGATGGACGCTGCCTCGTCGGCGAACGCCTCGCCGGACAGCTTGAGGAGCACGCGACGGTAGGGCTTGCTGGGCGAGTCGGCCATCAGGGATCTTTCCGTTGGGATGGAGGCGCGTCGGGGTGGGGGGCCGGCGGCGATGGTAGTGGACGACCCGGGGGCCGGGGCGAACGAACGCCCCTGCGCGACGAGTCGGGCAGGGGCGTTGACGTCTGTGGCGCTAGGCGCCGATGGCGAAGCGGGCGAACCCGCCGATCTCGATCTTCTCACCGGTACGAGCGCTGGCCTCGGTGACGAGCTGCTCGATGGTCTTGCTGGTGTCCTTGACGAAGGGCTGGTTCAGCAGGACCTGCTCCTTCAGGAGGGAGTTGACCCGACCCTCGACGATCTTCTCGATGATGTGCTCGGGCTTGCCCTCTTCCTTCGCCTGCTGGCGAGCGAAGTTGGCTTCCTTCTCCTTGAGCGCCTCGTCGACCTGGTCCTCGCTGACCGCAACCGGCTGTGCCGCCGCGATGTGCATGGCGATGTCCTGGGCCAGGGCCTTGAAGGACTCCTCCTTGGCCACGAAGTCGGTCTCGCAGTGCAGCTTCAGCATGACGCCGACCTTGGCCGGCATGCCGGGGGTGGGGGTGTGCAGGTAGGCGTGCACGAGCCCCTCGTTGGCGGTCCGGTCACCGGCGCGCTCGTTGGCCTTGCGGCCGGTCTTCGTGCGGACGATGTCGGCGGCAGCGTCGAAGTCGCCGCCGGCCTCCACCAGTGCGTTCTTGCAGAGCATCATGCCGGCGCCGGTGGCCTCGCGAAGGGCCTTGACGTCGGCGGCGCTGATCTTGACGTCGCTCATGTCTGGGTTCTCTCGATCGTGGTTGGGTGTGGCCAGGCGCGTGCTACGCCTGGGCCTCTTCCTGCGGGGCGGCCGGAGCCGGCTCCTCGGTGGGCTGGGTCTCGGCCTGCTCGGCAGCAGCCTGATCGGCGGAGGCCTGGTCAGCAGCAGCCTGGTCGGCCTGGTCGGCCTCGGCGGAGGACGCACCGGCAGCGGCAGCGGCGGACGCAGCCTCTTCCTGCTGCAGGGCGATCTCCCACTCGGCCAGCGGCTCGGCGGCCGGCTGGGCCGGCGCGGCAGGGGCCTCGGTGGACTCCGAGGAGGGGGTGGACGCGGCGGCGGCAGCAGCCTGCTCGGCGACGACGTCGTCGGAGGTGCGAGCCGCACGACGGGCGTACCCAGTGGCGCAGGCGTCGGCGATCAGGTGGGTCAGCAGCGCGCCGGAGCGGATGGCGTCGTCGTTGCCGGGGATGACGTAGTCGATGACGTCGGGGTCGCAGTTGGTGTCCACGACGGCGACGACGGGGATCCCGAGGCGGTTGGCCTCGGCCACGGCGATGTGCTCCTTGACGGTGTCGACGACCCAGATGGCCGACGGCAGCTTCGTCATGGTGCGGATGCCGCCCAGGTTGCGCTGCAGCTTGTCCAGCTCACGGGTGAGCAGGAGGCCTTCCTTCTTGGTCAGCAGCTCGATGGTGCCGTCGTTGACCATGTCCTCGAGCTCGCGCAGGCGAGTCAGGCGGGTCTTGATCGTCTCGAAGTTGGTCAGCATGCCGCCGAGCCAGCGGAAGTTCACGAAGGGCATGCCCACGCGCATCGCCTGCTGCTCGACCGCTTCC
>NZ_JAXMNS010000557.1:0-1780 GCF_034670285.1 Nocardioides sp.
CGTCGATGAGGCTGAAGACCTTGCCCGCAGCGTCGGCGTCGAGCTCGACCTTGTTGTCGGGCACGAACGAGGCGTCGGCGGAGTCGTAGTCGATGCCGGCGGCCTGCAGCGCGGTGCGGACGGCGACGAGGTCGGTCGACTCCGAGACGACCTCGAAGGCCTCCCCCAGGTCGTTGACGTCGTCAGCGCCGGCCTCGAGCGTGGCCTCGAGGAGGTCGTCCTCGGTGATGGTGCGGCCCTCCTGCTCGCGCGGGACCACGACGACGCCCTTGCGGTTGAAGAGGAACGACACCGAGCCCGGGTCGGCCAGCGAGCCGCCGTTGCGCGTCATCGCGGTGCGCACCTCCATGGCGGCGCGGTTCTTGTTGTCGGTGAGGCACTCGATGAGCATCGCGACGCCGGCCGGGCCGTAGCCCTCGTACATGATCGTCTGGTAGTCGGCGCCGCCGGTCTCGGCACCGGAGCCGCGCTTGACCGCGCGGTCGATGTTGTCCTTGGTGACCGACGACTTCTTGGCCTTCTGGATGGCGTCGAAGAGCGTCGGGTTGCCCGCGGGGTCTCCGCCGCCCATCCGGGCCGCGACCTCGATGTTCTTGATGAGCTTGGTCGTCATCTTGGCGCGCTTGCCGTCGAGCGCAGCCTTCTTGTGCTTCGTGGTCGCCCACTTGGAGTGCCCGGACATGCCTACCTCTTCTGTAGCTCTACATCACGACGACGGTGCGTCGGCCTGGGCTCGGTGCTGACGGACCAGGTCCACGAACATGCCGTGCACCCGCGCGTCCCCGCCCACCTCAGGATGGAACGACGTCGCCATCAACGGCCCCTGCCGGACCGCCACGATCCTACCCACGGCCTCCGGCTCGGCGTCGGACCCGACCCGGGCGAGCACCTCGACGCCCTCGCCGACCTTCTCGACCCAGGGTGCACGGATGAAGATCCCGTGCACCGGGGCGTCGAGCCCGACCACGTCGACGGACCCTTCGAAGGAGTCGACCTGTCGCCCGAAGGCGTTGCGCCGCACGGTCATGTCGATGCCGCCGATCGACTCCTGGCCGACGGCACCGTCCTCGATGCGGTCGGCGAGCAGGATCATCCCGGCGCACGTGCCGAGAGCCGGCATCCCGTCCTTGATCCGCTGGCGCAGCGGGTCGAGGAGGTCGAAGATCCGGGCCAGCTTGGCCATCGTGGTCGACTCACCGCCGGGCAGCACGATTGCGTCGACCGCCTCCAGCTCGGAGGGACGTCGTACGGCGGTCGCCTCGACCCCGAGGGACGCGAGGGTGCGCACGTGCTCGCGCACGTCGCCTTGCAGAGCGAGGACTCCGATACGCGGCATCACCCAGAAATTCTAGGAGGCCCGCCGGCCAGAGCAACACGCAGGCTCAGCAGGCATACCGCTTGCTGTTCTGCTCGTACCTGATCGTGGTGCTCACCGTTGCGCTGTCCCCTGCGGGGTAGATCGCGGCGATAGTCACGTTGAGGGTGCGGTTTCCGTTGACCGCTTTATCCGGGCGGTCCTGCCGGACGTCGCTGGCGACCGTTCGCGTCTCGTGCAGCACGCCGTCGATCGTGTAGGTCAGCCGGTAGTTCGTCGGCGTCGTTCCCACGGGGGCGGTCCACCTCACGTACGCATCGCCCACGAGCGCCGTGGGATCGAAACAGCTGAAGCTCGACGGCGGACCGTTGGCCGGGCCGAGCAGGAAGCTGGCCCGCTGACCCTCGCGCTGCCACAAGCTGCCGTAACGAGCGCGGATCGAGTAGTAGACCGTCGACGAACCAG
>NZ_JAXMNS010000558.1:0-1777 GCF_034670285.1 Nocardioides sp.
TGACGTCGGGACGCCAGGTCGGCGGGGTGACGTTGATCGTGTCGCCGTCACGCTCCACGGCACAACCGACACCCTCCAACGCGGAGACGGTGGTCTCCCCCGCGATCGGCATGCCGCTGATGCGTGCCGGCAGGTCGATCGGCGCGGTGATCGTCGCCACGTCGGGGACGGAGCCGACCACGGTCACGCCGGGCTCGGCCGTGCCACCGCCGTACGACGTGAGCAGCTCGACGACGCGGTCGGCCGCGGCCTCGCAGACGACCGGGTCCACCCCGCGCTCGTTGCGCTTGCCGGCCTCGGAGGTGATCTTGTGACGCTTGCCGGTGCGGAACATCGACGTGGCGTCCCAGTGAGCCGACTCGACCAGCACGCGGGTCGTGGTCTCGGAGATCTCGGTGGGCTCCCCGCCCATGACCCCGCCCAGGCCGATGATCCCGGAGTCGTCGGTGACGACGAGGTCGCCCGGGTCGAGCGCGCGGTCGGTGCCGTCGAGGGTCGTCAACCGCTCCCCCGCGGCGGCACGGCGGACGCGCACGGTGCCGGTGAGCTTGTCGGCGTCGTAGCCGTGGATCGGGCGACCGATCTCGAGCATCACGTAGTTGGTGACGTCGACCGCCAGGCTGATCGGGCGCATGCCCGCCTGGGTCAGTCGCCGGGCGATGAAGTCGGGGGTCGGCGCGGACGGGTCGAAGCCGGACACGAGCCGCGCGACGAACAGCGGGCAGCCATCGGTGTCGTCGAGCACCACCGGGTAACCGTCGGCGTTGCTCGCCGGAACCGCGCGGTCGGCCGGGTCGGCGAACGTCGCGCCCTCGGCGGAGTAGGCCAGCGCTGCCTCGCGGGCCACGCCGCGCAGGCTCAGTGCGTAGGCACGGTCGGGGTTGATCTCGAACTCGATGACGTCGTCGTCGAGCCCGAGGACCGCAAAGGCGTCGTCGCCGGGGGCGCCGGCGTCGGCGGGCAGGACGATGATGCCGTCGCCGTCGCTCGAGAGCCCGAGCTCGGCGGCCGAGCAGATCATCCCGGCCGAGACGTGGCCGTAGGTCTTGCGGGCAGCGATCGCGAAGTTGCCGGGCAGCACCGCCCCGGGCAGCACGCAGACGACGAGGTCGCCGACGGCGAAGTTGTGCGCGCCGCAGACGATGCCCACCCCTTGTCCGGACTCGCCGGTGCCGTGGGCAGCGTTGTGATGGCCGACGTCGACGGTGCACCAGTTGATGGTCTTGCCGTTCTTCTGCGGCTCTGGCTCGAGGGTGAGCACGCGACCGACGACCAGGGGGCCGGTGATCGCGTCGCGCGGGCTCTCGATGGCCTCGAGCTTGAGCCCGAGCGCGGTCAGCCGCGCGGCGAGGGCTTCGGTGGTGACGTCGGCGGGAAGCTCGACGTACTCCTTGATCCAGGAGACAGGGGCCTTCATCGCTCTTACAGCTCGCTTCCGAAAGCAGTGGTGAACCGGACGTCGCCCTCGAAGAGGTCGCGGAGGTCCTCGAGACCGTGGCGGAACATGAGGGTGCGGTCGATGCCCATGCCGAAGGCGAAGCCCGAGTAGCGCTCGGAGTCGACCCCGCAGGCGCGCAGGACGCGCGGGTTGACCACACCGCAGCCGCCCCACTCGATCCAGCCCTCGCCCCGGCAGGTGCGGCACGGGGCCAGGCCGGCCCCGGTGTCGAGCTCCTGGGCGCCTCTGCACACGAAGCACACCAGGTCGACCTCGGCGCTGGGCTCGGTGAAGGGGAAGAACGACGGCCGGAACTGGGTGGTGATGCCCTCGCCAGAT
>NZ_JAXMNS010000559.1:0-1777 GCF_034670285.1 Nocardioides sp.
TGTGGCACGCCGAGAGCCTGGTCGAGATCTTCCCCGAGATCGTCGACTACCTCGACTCCCGCTACGTCGCGGCCCGCCGCGACGGCGGCCTGCGCCTGCGCGCGGTCGACGGCACCTACCCCGACCTCGACCTCTCCGACGACGACCTGCTGCTCGCCGCAGAGGCGCTGCTGTCGCGCGAGTACCGCCACGCGCTCTTCGAGCAGACCATCGCGCCGGCGATCGAGCGCCTCACCGCCTGACCAAACACGCCCAGCCGCACACAGGCACACCCAGGCACACGAGCAGGTGGCCCGCCGGCGCCCGAGTGGTGCGCCTCACCCATCCACACCTGCCGCCGTGACGAACCTTCTACATGACGTCTCGCAAGCTCTATGCCCTGTTCGGCCTGCTCGCGACCCTGCTCGGGATGGCGGTGGGGCACCTCGTCGCCTCGTTGATGAAGCCGGACTCCTCCCCGGTGCTCGCCGTGGGTTCCGCCATCATCGCGCTGACGCCCCAGCCCGTCGCCAGCTGGGCCATCGCGCAGTTCGGCAACGCAGACAAGCCGATCCTGATCGGCTCCGTCTTCGCCGGGGTGCTGGCTCTTGCCGCCGTGGCCGGGCTCCTCACCCGCCGCCGGTTCGCCTTCGGCGCGGGGCTGGTGGTGGCCCTCGTGACCGTCGCGGGCATCGCCGTCGCGACGCGCCCCGGCTTCGAGGCCTTCGACATCGTGCCCGCCCTCCTCACCGCCGCGGCCGGCGTTGGCTCCTTATGGTGGATGCATCGCGCCGCCCAGGGTCTGCCGCTCGACCCCCGGGCCACTGCTGATGCTGCTGACGGTGCTGATGGGGAGGACTCAGCTGCCGCTGCCGGTCCCGCCGGCGGTGCTCACCGCAGCCACGGCAGTTCCGCCTCCCGCCGTACGGTGCTGATCACCACCGGCATCGTCGCCGGAGCCGCGCTCGTCCTCGGTTCGGCCGGCCGCTTCATCGGCAACGTGCGCGCCCGCGCCGAGAACATCGCGCTGCCTTCCCCCGCTCCCGGCGAGGCCGCACCGGCCCTGCCCACCGGCCTCGAGGCCGAGTTCCCCGAGATAACCCCGCTCCAGGTCAGCCGCGCCGACTTCTACCGCGTCGACACCCGCCTCGACGTGCCGGTCGTCGACTCCGAGGGCTGGACCCTCACCGTCGACGGCGACGTCGAGAACGAGCTGACCATCACCTTCGACGAGCTGCTCGAGATGCCGATGGTCGAGCGCGACATCACCCTGACCTGCGTGTCCAACAGCGTCGGCGGCAAGTTCGTCGGCGGCGCCCGCTGGCTCGGCGTGCCCCTCAAGGACATCCTCGACCGCGCCGGCGTGGGATCGAAGGCCGACCAGATCCTCTCCACCGACTTCGACGGGATGACGATCAGCACCCCCCTCGAGCTGGCGACCGACGGTCGCGAGGCCCTGATCGTCGTCGGCATGAACGGCGAGCCGCTCCCGCGCGAGCACGGCTTCCCGGTGCGCATGGTGATCCCCGGCCTCTACGGCTTCATCAGCGCGACCAAGTGGCTCACCAAGCTCACCCTGACGACGTACGCCGAGCAGGAGGCGTACTGGACCGAGAAGGGGTGGGGCACGATCACCCCGATCAAGCCCTCCACGCGCATCGACACCCCGCGAGTGCTCACCACCGTCGGCGGCGACGACCTCCTGATCGGCGGCGTCGCCTGGGCCCAGAACGACGGCGGCGTGAAGACCGTGCAGGTGCAGGTCGACGGAGGCCGCTGGCAGGACGCCGAGATCGGC
>NZ_JAXMNS010000560.1:0-1767 GCF_034670285.1 Nocardioides sp.
GCAAAGTGTGATCCGCAATCACCAGCGCAATGACGCGCGCGTCGGTGACGCCCTTCCAGCGTGGCACCGTCATCGTCCTCTTCGGGCTCGGCTTCGCCAGCCTCTACGCCCTGATCCGCTCCAAGGTGCAGGCGTTCCCCGACCGCCTGGTGGTCGTCAACGGCTACCGCCGCCACACCTACGAGTGGGCCGAGATCGTGGCGTTCCGGATGAGTCCCGGGGCGCCGTGGGTCACCTTCGACCTGGCTGATGGCACGAGCGCCTCCGCGATCGGCATCCAGGGCTCGGACGGCGCCCGCGCCAAGCGGGCGCTGCGTGAGCTACGCCTGCTCCTCGACAGCGCGCACACCCCAGGCGACTGACACCTCGTCGCCCGGCTCGCCGGCCGGGGCGAGGGTGATCAGGTCCTGACCGCTGCGGAACGCGTCGGCGTTCGCGGTCATCGGCTCGACGGCCAGGGAGCGTCGCGCGGTTGCGGGCACGTCGTCGGCGCTGTAGAGCTGGAGCCAGCGGTGCTGGGCGTCGACCCACAGCTCGACCTCGTGTCCGGTCGCGGGGTCCCGCAGGGAGGTCGTCGCCACGCCGTGCTCGTCGTGGACGAGGTCGGTGAAGGCGTCGTTGAGCGCGAGGTCACCGATGGTGCGCCGCTCCCGGAAGTCGTACGGCGTCCCGGCGACGCCTTCGCTCGACACCGGCAGGAGCCGGTCGTCGGCGATCGACCGGGTGCGGGCCGGCAGGGACAGCTCCCACGAGTCGATCGGCCCGTCGCCGACCGTCAGGTAGGGGTGGGCGCCGCTGGCGTAGGGCGCGGGGGAGTCGGAGAGGTTCGTGGCGGTCTGCGTGACGGTCAGCCCGTCGGCAGAGAGGTCGTAGAGCACGTGCAGGTCGACCAGCCAGGGATAGCCCGACTGCGCCATCAGGCGGTACTGGAGCGAGACCGAGTGGGCGGTGTGCTCCTCCACGGTCCAGGCCGCCCAGCGCGCCAGGCCGTGGGAGGCGTTGTGGCGCTCCGGCTCGGTGAGCGCCAGCTGGTGCTCCTGCCCGCCGAAGGTGTAGCGCCCGTCGCGGATCCGGTTGGGCCACGGCATGAGCAGCTGGCCTCGTCCGCCCGACGACGTCGCGTCGACGGCGAACCCGTCGACGAGGTCTCGGCCCGAGTAGGACAGGGAGCGCAGGGCGCCGCCGCTCTCGGTGATGACGGCCTCGTAGCCGCCGCCGGAGAGGGCGAACTGCTCGCCGCTGGGCGAGACGCGCGTCCCGAGGTCGTCAGGGGAGGCCCCGGGCATGGTGGACATGGGCGTCAGACAACCACGTCGGCCCGCTCCCGCGTCTGCTCGTCCACGAAGTGCGCACGCTCCTGCACCATCCACCTCTCCCAGTGGGGGCGTGCCGCCTCGCCGTCGCGCACCAGCCCGCGGCGCAGGCGGAGGTCGTCGTCGACCTCGACCCACACGAGGGTCGTGCAGAGCGCCGCGTGCCGCCGTGCTCCCGATCCGACGCCCTCGACGACGAGCAGCGGCGTGGTCGGCACCCGCACCCAGTCGGAGAACCGCTCGGCATGCCAGTCGTAGCGCTCGTAGCGACCCGGTTCGTCGCGTGAGAGGGGGAGGAGGAGCGGGTCGAGGCGCTCGTTCACGCCACTCAGTCCGCCCCAGCCGTCGAGCAGGTCGTCGAGGTGCACGACGGTGGCGTCCGGCACGAGGCTCGCCAGCGCCGCAGCCAGGGTCGTCTTGCCCGAGCCGGCCGGTCCGTCGACGCAGACGAGCC
>NZ_JAXMNS010000561.1:0-1764 GCF_034670285.1 Nocardioides sp.
GAACACCGAGACGTCACTCGTGCGCCGCGCCGTGGAGTCCGGAGCTGCGGGTTACGTGACGAAGGCCGCCACCGCGGCCCAGCTTGTCGACGCCCTCGAGCGCATCCACGCCGGCGAGCAGGTGCTCCTGCTGGGCGAGGTCGACGCCATCGACAGCGACACCCTCCTCGGCCGCTGGCCCGGCGACCTCCTCGGGCTCTCGCCGCGCGAGGGAGAGATCTTGGCCCTGATCTGCCAGGGCCTCACCAACGAGGACATCACCACTCGGGCCTACATCGGCATGAACACCGTCAAGACCCACATCCGCTCGCTCTACCGCAAGATCGGTGCGACCACCCGCAGCCAGGCGGTGCGGTGGGGCATCGAGCGCGGCTTCGCCCCCGATCGCCACCGGGTCGTGCTCGACGCGCCCGGGGAGAGCTCACCTCACCCCTGAGGACGACGCCTGGTGGCGCCCGGCGTGCAAACCTGTACGGTCGGCGCCCCACGGGCGCCAACGCGCCCTGCCCCCTCACGAAGGAGAAAAACACTCATGGGATACGGATTCGGTGGATTCCTCATCGTGCTCGGGCTCGTCCTGAGCTTTGCGATCGACGACGCGGTCGAGAACGTCGACCTCTACGCCGTCGGTCTGATCATGACCGGCGTCGGCATCGTCATCGTGGCGCTGACCTTCTTCACGCTCAACAACCGCCGCAACAACAAGACGGTGCAGACGACCACGCACCCCGACGGTTCGCAGACGGTCAACGAGCGCCGCAACGAGGGCTGACGCAGCCCTCCAGCATCACTGCAGCACACGCACCAAGTGAGGCCCTTCCGACCGCCGCGGTCGGGAGGGCCTCATGCGTGTGAGCACCGAGGCTCCTACGCCCGAGAGTGCCGCGCCTGCGTAAGTCGCGGTGTCGCCCGGCCCCTTGACGGTAGGCCAGGTCGGGGGTGACGTGCCTCACCCGCGGGGCTGAAAACCACGCAGCCGCAGGCTGTTGCCGACGACGAAGAGCGACGAGAACGCCATCGCCGCGCCCGCCAGCATCGGGTTGAGCAGCCCGAGGGCCGCGAGCGGGAGCGCGGCGACGTTGTAGCCGAACGCCCAGAACAGGTTGCCCTTGATGATCGTCAGGGTGCGTCGCGACAGGGCGATCGCATCGGCCGCCACCAGCAGGTCGCCCCGCACGAGGGTCAGGTCGCTGGCCTCGATCGCCACGTCGGTGCCGGTGCCCATCGCCAGGCCGAGGTCGGCCTGCGCGAGCGCGGCGGCGTCGTTGACGCCGTCCCCCACCATCGCCACGACGCGACGCTCGTCCTGCAGTCGTCGTACGACGTCGGCCTTCTCGGCCGGCAGCACCTCGGCGAACACGTCGTCGGGGTCGATCCCGACCTCGGCGGCGACGCGTGCGGCCACGGCGGCGTTGTCGCCGGTGAGCAGCATCGGACGCAGCCCGAGCTCGCGCAGCCGCTCGATCGCGGCCCGCGAGGTCTCCTTCACCGAGTCGGCCACGACGAGGGCGCCGCGCGCGCGACCGTCCCACCCCACGGCGACCGCAGTGCCACCGCTGGCCTGGGCCGCCGCGATCGCTGCGACCAGGTCGTCGGGCACCGCGAGCCCGGCCTCCTCGAGGAGTCGGGGCCTGCCCACGAGCACGTCGTGGCCCTCGACGCGTCCGCGCACGCCGAGGCCGGCAAGGGCGGCGAAGTCCTCGGCGACCAGCAGCGGGGCCGAGGCCCCGGCGACGATCGCCCGGGCGATGGGGTGCTCGGAGG
>NZ_JAXMNS010000562.1:0-1760 GCF_034670285.1 Nocardioides sp.
CGCCGGCGAGCGAGGACAGGTGGTGCGCACCCTGCTGGGTCGCGGCTCGCCCAGCCTCGCGGAGGCATGGGAGCCCGACCCGGACGCCGTACCGCTCGATCCGCAGAGCCAGGCGCGCTACCGCCGCGCCTACGGCCGGTTCACTCGCAACTTCGTCGTGCAGGGCACCGGGGCCGAGTGGGCATTGTGCTGGATCGCCGACCTGCGCAACCGGCTGCGTCGTCTGGCCGTGGCCGACCGCCTGGAGCAGGGGCCGCACCTGGTGTTCTTCCTCCACGACGAGGTCGTCGTCCACACCCCGGCGGCGCTGGCCGGAGTGGTGGCCGAGGAAGCCGCCGCGGCCGCGGCGACGGCGTCCGCGCTGCTCTTCCGCGACCTGCGGATCGACTTCCCGCTCAACGTCTCGGTCGTGCGCTCCTACGCCGAGGCCGGCAAGCCGTAGGGGCCTCACCCGTCGGTGGTCACCCGCGCGGGGGTCGTGCTGGTCGTGCGGTGCCAGCAGGGTGGGGAACGTACGACATCCCCGAACGCGAAGGAGTCCACGATGACCGGACGACTCGACGGCAAGAAGATCGCATTCCTGATGGCCAACTCCGGGGTAGAGGAGGTCGAGCTGACCCACCCCTGGAAGGCGCTGCAGGACGAGGGCGCGACCACGGTGCTCATCGCCCCCGAGCGGGGCACGGTGCAGGCCTTCGAGAGCGACGTGGAGAAGGCGGGCACCTACGAGGCCGAGCTCGCCGTGGCCGACGCCGACGCGGGCGACTACGACGCCCTGGTGCTGCCCGGTGGCACGACCAACCCCGACCAGCTGCGCCTGGACGACGACGCAGTCGCGTTCGTGAAGGCGGTCGCAGCCAGTGGCAAGCCGATCGCGGCGATCTGCCACGGCCCGTGGACGCTCATCGAGGCCGGCGTCGTGGACGGCAAGCGGCTGTCGAGCTGGCCGAGCCTGCGCACCGACATCACCAACGCCGGTGGAACCTGGTTCGACCAGGAGGCCACCACCTGCGGCCACGGCGGCTACACCCTGGTCAGCAGCCGCAACCCCGACGACCTCGACGCCTTCTCGGCGGCGGCGATCGACGCGTTCGCGGGTTGAGGCTCAGCCTTCGACCGGGGCCACCGGCGTGACGTGGCCGACCGGTCGGGCGAGCGCGTTGACGGCGAGCGCGAAGACCGGCGGCAGCAGCCGGGCCGCCGGCACCAGCGCTCGCCTGATCGGCGCGGGTCGGGTGATCGTGACCAGCCCGGCGGTCAACCAGCGGTAGCGACGGGTCAGCGCCACCCAGGCCCGCTCGTAGTGGTCGGGGTCGCCGAGCACGACGGCCTCGACCGCGGCCCGGGCTTGCCCCATCGCGAGCGCGACGCCCTCGCCGGTCAGCGCGTCGACGTAGCCGGCAGCGTCACCGACCAGCAGCACCCGCCCCGTCGTACGACGCCGGGCGCCCTGGCGCAGCGGACCGGCCCCGCGCACGGTGCTGGCCTCTTCTGCCCCCTCGAGGCGGGCGAGCAGGTCAGGAAACTCCGCGAGGTGCTCGGCGTAGGTGCCGCGCCGCGACGACAGCACGGCGACGCCGACGAGGTCGTCGCCGACGGGGGTCACGTAGGCCTCGGCGTGGCGGCCCCAGTGCACCTCGACGTGGGAGGTCCAGGGAGCGACGTGCACGTGCCGGCGCAGTCCGTGGCGGGCATGGCGACGCTCGCGGGCGGTGCCGGTGCGCGGCTCGTCGAGGCCGAGGGAGCGGCGCACGGGGGAG
>NZ_JAXMNS010000563.1:0-1758 GCF_034670285.1 Nocardioides sp.
GTGATCTCCAAGATGGTGCCGAGCTTCCGGCTGATGCAGGGCCGTATCGACGAGGTCAACCGGGTGCTGCGCGAGCAGATCACCGGCATCCGCGTCGTGCGCGCCTTCGTGCGCGAGCCCTACGAGGCTGAGCGCTTCGGGCAGGCCAACGCCGACCTCACCGAGGTGGCTGTGCGGGCCGGGCGCTGGTTGGCGCTGATGTTCCCGCTCGTGCTCGTCGTGATCAACGTCGCCAGTGTCGGCGTCATCTGGTTCGGCGGGCAGCGCGTCGACAGCGGCGAGATGGGGGTCGGGGCGCTGACCGCGTTCCTCTCCTACCTGATGCAGATCCTGATGTCGGTGATGATGGCGACCTTCATGCTCATGCAGGTGCCGCGCTCGGCCGTGTGCGCCGACCGCATCGTGGAGGTCCTCGACACCGCCTCGTCCGTCGTGCCCTCCGCCGACCCCGTCACCCCCGACCCCGACCGTCGTGGCCACCTCGACCTCCTCGCCGCCGGCGTCACCTACCCGGGGGCCGACGCCCCGGTCCTGCGCGGCATCGACCTCAGCGCCCGCCCGGGCCAGACGGTCGCGGTCATCGGTTCGACCGGTGCGGGCAAGACGACGCTGCTCAACCTCGTGGCGCGGCTCTTCGACGCCACCTCCGGCGACGTGCGGGTCTCGGGAGTCTCGGTGCGCGACCTCGAGCCGAGCGTGCTCTGGGACCAGATCGGACTCGTGCCGCAACAGGCCTACCTCTTCTCCGGCACGGTGCGCTCCAACCTCGAGCACGGTCGCGCCGACGCGACCGAGGCCGAGATGTGGGCGGCGCTCGACGTGGCCCAGGCGCGGGAGTTCGTCGAGGACCTCGCCGACGGCCTCGATGCGAGGGTCGCCCAGGGCGGCACCAACTTCTCCGGCGGTCAGCGCCAGCGGCTCGCGATCGCGCGGGCCGTCGTACGGCGTCCGGCCATCTACCTCTTCGACGACTCGTTCTCGGCTCTCGACCTCGCAACCGACGCCCGCCTGCGCGCCGCGCTCAAGCCGGTGACCACCGACGCGACGGTGGTGGTCGTCGCCCAGCGCGTCTCCACCATCCGCGACGCCGACCAGATCCTGGTGCTCGAGGACGGCCGCGTGGTCGGGCGCGGCACCCACGACGAGCTGCTCGCCGGTTGCACGACGTACGCCGAGATCGTGTCGTCGCAGCACAGCGCCGAGGAGGTGCTCTCGTGAGCACTGAGCCCAAGCGGCCCTCGAAGGGTCAGGCCCTCGAGGCCACCGAGCGCATCGAGGCCCCGGCCGCCGGTCCGGGCCGCGGCCCGATGGGCGGCGGGATGGTCGTGCAGAAGGCGATGGACTTCGGTCCGTCGGCCAAGCGGATGGTCCGGCGCATGCGGCCCGACCGGGCTGCGGCGCTGCTGGTCGTCGCGCTGACCGTCGGCAGCGTGCTCCTGATGGCGATCGGCCCGCGCATCCTGGGGCGCGCCACCGACCTGGTCTTCAACGGTTTCGTCAGCCGTCAGTACCCCGCCGGCACTCCCGATCGTGACCTCCCCGAGGCCGTGCAGGGGCAGGGGGTCGTGCCCGGCCAGGGCGTCGACTTCGGCGCCGTGGGCCAGGTGCTGCTGATCGTGCTCGGCATCTACGTCGTCGCCTCGGTGCTGAGCTGGCTCGCGGGGTTCGTGCTCAACAGCGTCGTGCAGCGCACCGTCTACCGGATGCGCCAGGACGTCGAGGAGAAGATCAACAGGCTGCCGCTCGGCTACTTCGACC
>NZ_JAXMNS010000564.1:0-1750 GCF_034670285.1 Nocardioides sp.
ATGCTGCCCGAGGGCCACCGCCTGCACGTGGTGCTCGACGGGCTCTCCAGGGGCTTCTCAGCCGTCAACATCCGCAAGTTCGTGCTCCGCGCGGCCCGACTCAGCGACCTGGTCGGGCTGGGGAGCCTGAGCCCTCGGGCGGCCACCTTTCTCGAGGCGAGCGTGCGAGCCGGGCTCAACATCCTGGTGGCGGGCTCGACCCAGGCCGGCAAGACGACGATGCTCAACTGCCTCGCGGCTGCGATCCCGGGCGGCGAGCGGGTCGTGAGTGCGGAGGAGGTCTTCGAGCTTCGCTTCAATCACCCCGACTGGGTCGCGATGCAGACCCGGCAGTCGGGGCTCGAGGGCAACGGCGAGATCGCGCTGCGCCACCTCGTCAAGGAGTCGCTGCGCATGCGGCCCTCACGCATCATCGTGGGCGAGGTGCGCGCCGAGGAGTGTCTCGATCTCCTTCTCGCTCTCAACTCCGGTCTTCCGGGCATGTGCACGATCCACGCCAACTCGGCCCGCGAGGCGCTGGTGAAGGTCTGCACGCTGCCGCTGCTGGCGGGGGAGAACATCTCGGCACGCTTCGTCGTGCCCACGGTCGCGACCTCGGTCGACCTCGTCGTGCACCTCGGCCTCGACCAGCACGGCGTACGACGGGTCAACGAGATCGTCGCGGTTCCCGGTCGGGTGGAGAACGACATCATCGAGGCCGAGCCGCTCTTCGTGCGTCACGACCGCGAGCTGCGACGCACGTCGGGGATGCCGCCACGGGTGGAGCGCTTCGAGCGGATCGGGATCGACGTCCACCAGCTCCTCAACGAGGGGCGGTAGCGGCGATGGGACTCGTGGTCGGACTCGGGCTCGGGGTGGGGCTGCTGCTGATCTGGTCGGCCTTCGCGCTGCCACGAAGCACCGGCCCGTCGGCCACCAGACCGCCCGGCAGGCTCGCCCGCCTGCTCGCCGGAGCGGGGCTGGCTGAGGTGTCGGTGACCGGGCTCGTCCTGGTCTGCCTCGCCTCATCTGTCGTCGTGGCAGTGACCGTGCAGGTCATCACCGGAACGCCTCCGATCGCCGTCGTGCTCGGTGCGATGGGCGCCTTCCTGCCGATCGTGATCGTCGGTGCGCGGGCGCGACGCCGGCAGCGTGAGTTCGCCGAGGTGTGGCCCGAGGCGATCGACAACCTCGCCTCTGCGGTGCGCGCGGGGCTCTCCCTGCCTGAGGCACTGGGCGGTCTGGCCGTGCGAGGCCCGGAGCCGCTGCGCGAGGCGTTCGCGTCGTTCGCCCTCGACTACCAGGTGACCGGCCGCTTCTCCGACTGCCTCGACCGGCTCAAGACGACGCTCTCCGACCCGGTCGGTGACCGCGTGGTGGAGGGCCTCCGCATCGCCCGCGAGGTCGGTGGCGGTGAGCTCGGTCGGCTGCTGCGTCATCTCTCGGGCTACCTGCGCGACGAGCAGCGCACCCGCTCCGAGCTCGAGGCGCGGCAGGCCTGGGCGGTCAACGGAGCTCGGCTCGCGGTGGCAGCGCCCTGGTTGGTGCTGCTGGTGATGTCGTCGCAGCCCGACGTGATCGGTCGCTACCGGTCGTCGGCGGGCGTGCTCGTGCTCGTGGTAGGTGCGGCGATCTGTGTGGGCGCCTACCGGGTGATGATGCGCATCGGTCGGCTGCCGACCGAGCGGCGCATCCTCGCCGAGACGACGGCGGGCGTGTGATGGGGCCGTCGACCTGGGGCGCGCTCCTCGGACTCACCGCTGGTCTCGGG
>NZ_JAXMNS010000565.1:0-1743 GCF_034670285.1 Nocardioides sp.
GATCCGCTCCGGTCGGGTACGGCGTGTGGTCGGCCTCGAGGCCGTTCGTCGGGTCGAAGTCGTACGGCGTCGGCGCCGGCTGCCCCGCGGCCAGCGAGGCCGCCAGCAGCCCGCTCTGCTCGATCAGCAGGTTGGCGCTGTAGGTGCCGAAGTTGGTCTGGCCGCCCTCGTAGGCCTGCCAGGCGTACTCCTCGGGGGTGGTGAAGTAGCCCTGGTACTCGTTGGCGAGCCCGCTGATCGCGACGGTCTCGACGCCCGAGCCGGCCAGGGCCGAACCCACGGCGTCCTTGATCTGCTCACCCACCTCGGTGGTGACCTCGCCCGGGTTGGAGATGACCACACCGTCGCCGACCCGCACGAGCATCAGCGGGGCCCCGGCGGGCAGCTCGGAGCCCTGCGGCTGGAAGGGGATCTTGTTGCCCTGGGGCCCTCCGGTCGACGCCGGCAGGCGGTAGCCCTCGAACACCGCGCCGGTGTTGTCGTGCAGCTGGCCGCGGTGCTCGTCGGAGCCGGTCAGCAGCGGCAGGCCGGGCACCGCCTTGTCGTCGACGCGGCCGCCGACGGTCTGCTGCCCACAGAAGCAGAAGCGGGTCCAGCGCACATCCAGCTCGGCGGTGGTGGAGAGATGCTCGCCGGCCTCGTCCCAGGCGCGCAGGATGGCGGCCGCCTCGACGCGGCCGACGTACTCGGCCGCGGCCGGGCCGGTGCGGTCGAGCGCGGAGGACGTGTCGCCCTCGTCGGCGTTGGAGAAGGCGACGACCAGGTCCTGGTCGCGGGGGAGACCGCTCGACTCCCGGAGCGCACCCTCGGTCGCCAGCATGGCCGGCCCCAGGTGGTCGCCGTTGTAGTTCTCGGCGAGCTTGCCGAGCGTCACGGTGCCGTGGTTGGCGAACGTCGTCCAGAGACCGACCGGCACGAGGTCGCCGCCGACGACCTTGTCGACACGCAGCACCTCGAGGTCGGGGTCGATCGTGCCGGCGGCACCCTCCGGGCTCTCGGAGGCCCGACCCTCCCCGAGGTCGCGTTCGATCCCGAAGTTGGCGAGGTGTGCCTCGATCGAGCGGTTCTCGGTGAGTCCGACCGGGATCTCGGTGTGACCCCAGGCCGCGGCCCCCGGAGCGAGGTCGTCGTCGGCGCGCTCGATCGCGCTCGCGACCTGGCGGGCGAGGAAGCCGTAGAGCTGGGGGTCCGGCTGGACGGTGAACTCCGTCGGTGTCGGCACGTTGGGAAAGACGGTGTTGTGTGTCGAGTAGGGGAAGTACTGCCCTGGAGCGCTGTGCGTGTGGGTGCCGGCCACGATCATCGACTGCTCGTCGATGTCGCGGTCCTCCAGCAGCGCGGCGACCTCGGTGAGCAGACCACCCGGCACGCAGCACAGCTCGGTGACCACCAGCGCGACCTTGGTCTCGCCACGCTGCAGCACGATCGCCCGCGCCTGCAGTCGCGTGTGCTGGCCCTTGGCCCGCGCGTCGGAGCGCACGTTGCCCATCGTGAAGTAGCCGGTCGGGGGCGTGATGTCGGAGCGGCCGACTCCGACCAGGAGCATCGGCGGCGGCGGCGACGCAGCGGCGGCGGAGCCGGCTCCGCCGGCGGGACCGCCGAGTGGCGCGACCGACACGACCGCGAGGGCCAGGAGCGCGGACAGGAGGAGGGCGGAGATCCGGGTGGACACACCTGCTCAACGGCGCTCGCGCGGGCGAGTTATGGCAGAACTGCTGTTCGGGGGTAACGCCCCGGCCGCTG
>NZ_JAXMNS010000566.1:0-1741 GCF_034670285.1 Nocardioides sp.
GGCGAACTCCTCGGTCTCGGAGTCGACCTCGGGGCCGGCGAAAGGAATCGGAGTCATGGTGCGGTCTGCCTTCCTGCGAATGCGCGGCCCAGGGTGACCTCGTCGGCGTACTCGAGGTCGCCGCCTACGGGTAGTCCACTCGCCAACCGCGTCACGCGCAACCCCAACGGCTTGAGCTGACGGGTGAGGTAGGTCGCGGTCGCCTCTCCCTCGAGGTTGGGATCGGTCGCGAGGATGATCTCGGTGAGCGCGTCGTCGGAGAGCCGGATCATCAGCTCTCGGATGCGCAACTGGTCGGGTCCGATGCCGTCGATGGGCGAGATCGCCCCGCCCAGCACGTGGTAGCGACCCTTGAACTCACGGGTGCGCTCGATGGCGACGACGTCTTTGTACTCCTCGACCACGCACAGCGACGAGGGGTCGCGGCGCGGGTCGCGGCAGATGCGGCACTGCTCGTCCTCGGAGACGTTGAAGCACGTCACGCAGAACTTGACCTTGGCCTTGACCTCGATCAGCACGTCAGCGAGGCGGCGTACGTCGACGGGCTCGGCCTGGAGCAGGTGGAAGGCGATGCGCTGGGCGCTCTTGGGTCCGATCCCGGGCAGTCGCCCGAGCTCGTCGATGAGGTCCTGGACGACGCCTTCGTACACACCGTGAGCCTAGACGCCCGCGCCCCCACCCCGAACGGTGGTCGGGGCCGGGAGCGTCGGCGTGGGGCGCCGGCGCAAGCAGTCGGTGTGAGGAGCCGGGTCAGAAGCCGGGTCAGAAGCCGAGCTGGCCCCCGGCGCCGCCGGGCATCCCGGGCATCCCGCCGCCACCGGCACCGCCGGCCAGCGGACCGAGCGCGTCGGACGCTGCCTGGTCGGCCTGGGCCTTGGCCTCGCGGTAGGCGGCGACGACAAGGTCGCTGAGGTCGGCGAGCGACTCGGCGTCGGCGCCGTCGACGGTGCCCGGGGTGATGTCGACCCCGAGCAGGTCACCGACACCGCTGACCTTGACGGTCACGGCGCCGCCGGCGACGGAGCCCTCGACCACGGTCTCGGCGAGCTGCTTCTGAGCCGACTCGATCGTGGCCTGCATCGCCTGGGCCTGCTCGAGCAGGGCGTTCATGTCGAAGCCACCGGCTCCGCCGAGCGCCTCGAAGGGGTTCTGGGTCATCGGGTTCTCCATCCGGGTCGTGCGTTGGTCAGGATCGTGCGTCTCACTGGTGCGGGATCTCTTCAATCATCTGGGCTCCGAGCTCGCGCTTGAGCAGGTCGTCGGTGCCGAGCGCCTCGGAGTCGGCGTCGAGGTCGTCGGGGCTGGCCCCGGCGTCGGCCGCGGCCAGGGCCTCCTTCTCGCTCGTGTCGGGCCCCTCGTCGCTGCCGCGGGTCTGTCGAATCGCGCCCCGGGCAGCCTGGACGGCGGCCGGATCGGTCGGCGCGGCGGCTGCCTCCGTCTCAGCAGGCGGGGCGGGCGGAGCGGCAGGAGGGGCCTCGTCGAGCCACGCGGGCGGCGCCTCGGGGGCCGCTGCGGGGGCTTCGTCCCAGGCCCGGGCCGGCTCGGGAGCCGGCACCTGCGGCGCCGCGGGCTGGGCCGGGGGCGGCGGACCCTGCTCGGGATTGGCGCCGGGATCGATGATCGTCTCGATCCGCCAGGCGGTGCCCACGACGTCGATCGCGGCTTGCCGCACGATCTCGGCGCTGCCGCCTGCCTCGAAGGACTCGCGAGCACCGGAGTTGGCGAACCCGAGGGTCAGGAC
>NZ_JAXMNS010000567.1:0-1741 GCF_034670285.1 Nocardioides sp.
GTCGTCGTACCAGGTGCCCATGGCGTACCGGCTCGACGTGACCAGCACCTGGCGGGCCAGGACGGCGTCCGCCGACTGCGTCTCGGAGGTCATCCTGCTGAGCTCGGGCGCGCGGACCTCCAACACCGGGTCGAGCGACCACCCGGCCACGTCGACGACGACCTGAACGCCGCGCGAGCGGGTCAGCGCCCACGAGCGGGCAGCACCGACCGGCAGGGTCACGAACAGCGACCGCACCTCGCCGGCACCGACAGTCGCCCGCGGCATCGACGACCCGTGCTGGACGCTGTACGGACCCAGGTGCACGGTCCCTCCCCTACGTCGCGCACCCACGAGGGTCACCGTCGCCGACACCGAGGCTGCCGGCGCCGGCACGCCCTGGCGACCCGCGACTCGGACGACGGTCTCGCGGCCGGGGGGCATGCCGCCGGCGCGCGAGTCCAGCACTCGACGCAGCTGATCGGTGCCGTGGAGCCCCGGGTCGGCGTTCAGCGCCGTCGTCCTCGTCAGGTAGGCCAGCACCACGAGCCGGACGCGTGCCGAGCCTCCTGCGAGGTCGAGAACGGCCCGTCCGCGGGAGTCGAGCGGCACCAGCACCTGCTGAGAGGTGCGGGTGCGGCGACTGACCGAGATCATCGGCCGCTGCCCCGGTGCCGCGCCGACGGCTCGTGCCTCGAGGTAGGTGTCGCGCGCACCGTTGACCACGGTGACCTGCGCCCAGGCGTAGCGGACGTCGCGCGGCAGGTCGGCCTACGCGCCCACCCGGGCGACCCTGGACCGGGACCCGGTGACGCGCGACCGCTTCCCCTGCCCGTCGAGGACCACGACTCCTCGGTCGAGGACGGCGACGTCGGAGCGTGTGCTCGCGGTGCCGACCCACCCGACGACGTGCAGCACCACCGAGACGTCCGCCGACGAGACCAGGCTGAGCCGACCTGAGGAGTCCAGGGGCACCAGCACCTGCTGGATCGACCGGTCGCCTCGCTCGAAGGTCGCCAGGACGGACGCCGACGAGAGCTGTCCCGGCGCGGCCAGAGCGACGGCCCCGGCTCGACCGGCTCCGCTCGTGGTCACCAGCAGCGCCACGGCGGCGACCCCGGACCCCGGGACGCCGTGACGACCGGTGACGGGCACGGTCTCGGTCACTGCGGCCGCCATGTGCTTCGGCACCGCGACGCCGTCGTCGTCACGCACCTGACGTGGAGTCGAGGGGTTGTAGCGACCGGCCCTCCCCGGACCGGCGTCGAGCGCGGTGCCTGCACGCGGAGGCGCTACGCGAGCACCCGCTTCGACAGCAGCGGCAGGGCTCACCTCGACACCGGGGAGCGCACTGCCGAGGGCCACCAGCGCCAGCGTTGCAGCGCTCCACAGCCGCAGACGGCTCGACATGACGCGTGAGATCACGCAACCCCCCAGGCTGGTCACGCCACGTAGAGGCGCTTCACACCCGCAGGATCCCACACCACGGCCGCTCGTGCGCGCTTCAGGACAGGCGCACCCGCAGTCGGTCGTGACGCCGTACGAACGCGCTCGGCACCCAGTGCGACGGCGCGTCCGCACCTGCGGAGTCGTCGGCGAGGGTCATGGCCTCGCACTCCGCGACGACCGTGCGGACGACGGTGGTCGCCTCGAGTCGTGCCAGGGCGCTCCCGGAACAGAAGTGCAGGCCGTGGCCGAAGGCGAGGTGCTGGCGGACACCGGTGCGGTCGAGGTCGAGGGTGTCGGGGTCGTCGAACCTACG
>NZ_JAXMNS010000568.1:0-1730 GCF_034670285.1 Nocardioides sp.
TCGGCACGCAGATCACGCCGCTGGAGTGGCGGATGGTGAAGGCCATCAGCTCGGGGGTCGCCTTCGACGCCGCGAAGATGATGTCGCCCTCGTTCTCGCGGCCCTCGTCGTCGACGACCACGACGGCCTTGCCGGCGGCGATGTCGGCGATCGCGCGCTCGACGCTGTCGAGGCGGATCCCGCCGTGCTGCGGCTGGTCCAACGACTCGGTCATGATGGTGCTCCTTCGTGTGACTCGCTGAGCGCACCCAGTCGGGCGTCCAGCAGCTTCTCTACGTGCTTGGCGAGGATGTCGACCTCGAGGTTGACCCGGTCGCCGGGCTGCCGGTGACCGAGGGTGGTGCGGGCCAGGGTCTCGGGGATGAGACTGATCGTGAAGGCGGTCGGACCGGCCTCCACGACGGTGAGGCTCACGCCGTCGACGGTGATGGAGCCCTTGTCGACGAGGTACTTCGCGAGCCCGGGCGGCAGGGAGATCTCGACGACCTCCCAGTGCTCGCTGGGCGTGCGGCTGACGACGTGGCCGACGCCGTCGACGTGGCCCTGGACGATGTGACCGCCCAGGCGCTTGTCGGCGGTGACGGCACGCTCGAGGTTGACGCGGTCACCGGGCTTCACGCCGAGCAGGCTGGTCTTGTCGAGCGTCTCCTGCATGACGTCGGCGGTCCAGAGCTCCCCGTCGTGCGTGACGACGGTGAGGCAGCAGCCGTTGACGGCGATGGAGTCGCCGAGACCGACGTCCTCGAGCACGAGTCCGGCGCGGACCGTCAGGCGAATCGCGTCGCCCTGGTGCTCGATCGAGTCGACGGTGCCGAGCTCCTCGACGATTCCGGTGAACATCAGGACTCCTGGTGGCTGGGTAGGGGGCGGTCGGCCGGGCGGGGCGTGAGCGTCAGGCGCACGTTGGGCTGCTCGCCGTCGAGGCCGGGAAGGACACGCACGTCGGTGACCTGCGGACGCAACGCCTGGGAGATCGTGGTGATTCCGAGGTCGCCGACGGCGTTGCGCCCGGCGCCGAGGAACATCGGGGCGACGTAGACGACGATCTCGTCGACCAGGCCGGCGGCCACGAACGCGGCGGCCAGGGTCGGCCCGCCCTCGAGGAAGACGTGCTGGCGGCCGAGCGCGTAGAGCTCCGCGAGCGCCGCATGAGGATCCCGGGTGCGCAGGTGCACCGTGGCCCCACCGTGGGCGAGCCCGGCATCGAAGATCCGCCGGTCTGCCGGCAGGTCGCGCTCCCCCATCACCGCGCGCAGGGGCTGGACGGCGAGCGGGTGGTCGTCGGCATCGCGCACCGTCAGCATCGGGTCGTCGACCGCCACGGTGTTGCTCCCGACCAGCATCGTGTCGCACAGCGCCCGCAGGCGGTGCGTGTCCAGGCGCGCGGCCCGGCCCGAGACCCAGCGTGAGGTGCCGTCGGCGGCCGCGCTTCGTCCGTCCAGCGTCGTGGCGAACTTCCAGGTCACGAAGGGGCGCTGCTCGCGCTTCACCAGGCGGTAGACAGCGGCGAGGGCTGCGGCCTCGTCGGCCAGCAGTCCCGCCTCCACCTCGATCCCGGCCTCCTCGAGCCGGGCGCGTCCACCGGCGGCCACGGGGTTCGCGTCGGACTCGGCATACACGACCCGGCTCACGCCGGCCGCGACGAGCGCCTCGGTGCACGGTCCGGTGCGACCGGTGTGGTTGCACGGCTCGAGGGTCACCACGGCGGTCGCGCCGCGCGCAGCCTCGCC
>NZ_JAXMNS010000569.1:0-1709 GCF_034670285.1 Nocardioides sp.
TGTCGAGCCCGGCCACGCACTCCTCGATCGGCACCGCGTCGTCAGCGAGCGTCAGCGCCACGGTCGTGAAGCCGGCTGCGGCCACGGTCTCCAGCCCCGTCGACCAGTCCGGCAGCCGCGTCCAGGGCAGCGCGAACACCGCTCCCATGCCCACCTTGATCGCTCGCCGGTAGAACGGGTCTGCGCAGCGCGGCGACAGCAGGACGGCGTCGAAGCCCAGCGCCGCTGCCGACCGGAACACCGCACCCACGTTCGTGTGGTCGACGAGGTCCTCGAGCACCAGCACCGACCGCGCGCCGTCGAGCACCGTGGCGACGTCGGGCAGCGGCCGGCGCTCCAACGACGCGAGCGCGCCGCGGTGCACGTGGAAGCCGGTGACCTCCTCGGCGAGCGACTCCGCCAGCACGTAGCAGGGCGCGTCGGAGCGGGCGAGCACGTCGCCGAGCCCCTCCAGCCAGCGCGGCGCCATCAGGAACGACCGCGCGGTGTGCCCGGCCTCGAGTGCGCGGCGCACGACCTTCTCGCCCTCGGCGAGGAAGAGCCCGTGCTCGGACTCGAAGCTCTTGCGCAGCTGGACGTCGCGCAGGTCGCGGTAGTCGACGAGGCGCGGGTCGCCCGGGTCGTCGATCTCGACGATCTCAGCCATCGGCAGGCCCTGGCCCCGCCCCGGTGGTTCGATCGGGGTAGCGCTCCGGGTGCGCCACGGCCACGACGTCGCCGACGACGATGATCGCGGGCGGCCGCACCTGCTCGGCAGCGAGGTCGTCGCTCAGCTCACCCAGGGTGCTCAGCACGGTCCGCTCCCCCGGCATCGTGCCGTCGCAGACGACGGCCACGGGCGTTGCAGCGTCGCGTCCGCCCTCGAGCAGCGCCGCCGCGATCTGTGGGCCGTGCTCCACCGCCATCATGAGCAGCAGCGTCCCGCGCAGCCGTGCCACCGCTGACCAGTCGGTCAGTGAGCCCGCGTGGCCGGGCGGCAGGTGCCCGGACAGGACGGTGAACTCGTGGGCGACGCCGCGATGGGTGACCGGGATGCCCGCAATGGCCGGAACCGCCACGGGACTGGTGAGACCGGGGATCACGGTGACCTCGACGCCCGCGGCGCGACAGGCCAGCACCTCCTCGTAGCCTCGACCGAAGACGAAGTTGTCGCCGCCCTTGAAGCGCACGACGCGGTTCCCGGCGAGTGCGCGCTCGACGATCACCCGGTTGATCTCCTCCTGCTGGGCCGAGCGGCCGCGCGGCAGCTTGGCCACGTCGATCAGCTCGACGTCGGAGGGCAGGTCGCCCAGAAGCTCGCGCGGCGCCAGACGGTCGGCGACCACGACGTCCGCCGTCATCAGGGCCTGGCGCCCGGCCAGGGAGATCAGGGTCGGGTCACCGGGTCCGCCGCCGACCAGGGTGACTCCGGGCGACCGGTCACGCACCCGGTCAGCGGCGATCAGTCCGGCGCGGAGCCCCTCGAGGACCTGGTCGCGCACGCGCACCGATCGGCGCGGGTCGCGCCCGCCGAGGACGGCGACGGTGACTCCTGCCTCCCGACCGACGGCGGGCGTCCACGCGGTGGCCTCCGCCGCGTCGTCCGAGCGCACGCAGAAGATCCGACGCTCCTCCGCAGCCGCGGACACCGCGGCGTTGACGCTCGCGTCGTCGGTCGCCGCGACGACGTACCAGGTGTCGGCGAGGTCGTCGGGGACGTAGCCGCGGGC
>NZ_JAXMNS010000570.1:0-1703 GCF_034670285.1 Nocardioides sp.
GACCAGTCCGGACTGGCGCGTCGGCTGTCGGAAGAGCGGCAGGAAGCCCGGCTGCCCCCGGCCGTGCGACTCGCGACGATCACCGGCGCACCCGGGGCGGTCGACGACGTGCTCACGCTGCTCGCGCCACCGGCGTACGTCGAGGTCCTCGGACCGGTGCCCAGCGGGGACGACGAGGAGCGCCTGGTCCTGCGCACGCCCCGCACGCACGGGGCCGAGCTGGCCCGCGCGCTGGGCGAGCTGCAGCGGGTGCGGTCGAGCCGCAAGCTGGACGCCGTCCGTGTCCGGGTGGATCCGACCAGCGTCTGAACCACCCGGTCGCCCAGTCGCGGCCGCTGGTGTCGCTCGACCCGGAACCGTTTAAAGCGCCGTATCGTCGGATCACCATGACGACTCACTGCTCCCGACCCCGTGTCCGCGCCCGTGTCCGCGTCCGCACGCTCGCCGCGGCGGCCGTCTCGCTCCTGGTCCTGTCCGGCTGCGGGGGCAGCGACTCCGACGTGGCCGCCGACCCGGTCGGCACGCCGTCCGCCGAGGTCGAGAACGACACCGACACCGGCACCAGCGAACCCGCAGGCATCGACCACCCCACTGGCGCCGAGGACGTGCTCCTGCGCATCGAGACGGGGGGAGGCTACGCCCCGGTGGAGTACACCTTCACCCGCCAGCCGGCCCTGCTCCTCACCGGCGACGGCCGGCTGTTCGTCCCGCCGGCCGACCTCGACTCGTCGCGCCTGATCCCGATGAACGTCGCCCAGCTCGACGAGACGCAGGTGCAGGAGCTGCTCGCAATGGCCGACGACGCCGGTCTGCTGGCGCCGCCACCCGACTACAGCCCCGACGCCGACGGCCCGCAGGTCGCCGACGCGCCGACCACCACGGTGAGCGTCACGTCCTCCGACGGCACCTGGCGTCACGAGGCCTACGCCCTCGGGTTCAACGACCAGAGCGACGCGCGGCTCGTGCTCTCCGGATTCGTCGACGCGGCTCTCGAGGCCGTCACCGACATCGAGACGGTGCCGTTCGAGGCGGCCGAGGTCGCGCTGTTCGTGCAGGAGACCGACTTCGACGAGGAGGTCATCGACTGGCCGGTCGACGACGTCGTCCTCGCCGACGTCAACGGGTGCGCGGCCGTCCCGGCGGACGGCGTGGTGGAGGCGTTGAGCGCCACCGGACCCGTCGTCTCGTTCGCCCAGGGGAGCGCGCTGTACTCCGTCGCGGGCGCCGAGGTGCTGCCCGGGATCGCCCCGTGCGGGGCCTAGCAGCCGAGCGGCGGACGGCGTGCGCCCCTCGCCTGTGACCTGACGCCCCCGCCCACTAAACTCTCCGCCGGGGCAACGCGGCCCCTCAACCGAGCGTCGACCGAGGGAGTTCTGTGGCCATCCAGCCGATCCGCCTGTTCGGGGACCCTGTGCTGCGCTCCAAGGCCATCGAGGTCGTCGACTTCGACAAAGAGCTCCGGACGCTGGTCGCCGACCTCACCGACACGATGCTCGAGGCTCCGGGTGCAGGACTGGCGGCACCTCAGATCGGTGTCGGTTTGCGGGTCTTCACCTGGAACGTCGACGGCGAGGTCGGTCACCTGGTCAACCCCGACCTGACGCTGTCGGTCGACGAGCAGGACGGGCCCGAGGGCTGTCTCTCGTTGCCCGACCTGACCTACGACTGCCGTCGCGCGCTCTCGGTCGTCAGATCGGAAGAGC
>NZ_JAXMNS010000571.1:0-1688 GCF_034670285.1 Nocardioides sp.
CCGACTACTCGGGCTGACCTGTGTCTGGATACGTCGACCCGCTCCTTCGTCGCTCAGCCGACTACTCGACGACCAGCAGCTCCATGGTCATCGAGTAGCCGGGACGAGCGCAGCGAGGCACCGGCGTATCGAGATGCCGACCCCGGGCATCGAACAGCGCGGGGCCTGCGTCTCGATACGTCGGCCCGCTCCTTCGTCGCTCAGCCGACTACTCGACGACCAGCAGGTCCCTGGTCATCGAGTAGCCGGGACGAGCGCAGCGAGGCACCGGCGTATCGAGATGCCGACCCCGGTCATCGAGCACCGCGCGGCCTGCGTCTCGATACGCCGGCCCGCTCCTTCGTCGCTCAGCCGACTACTCGACGACCAGCAGGTCCTTGGTCATCGAGTAGCCGGGACGAGCGCAGCGAGGCACCGGCGTATCGAGATGCGTCAGGTCGCGAACGACCCGTCCGCGTTGCGGTAGCCGTTGCCCTGGATCGTGTAGACGACCGCGGTGCCCCGTTCGACCTGGATGGTGACGGTCGAGCCGACCAGCCCGTCGAGCTCGGCGCGGTTGATCTCGATGGTGCCGTCGCCGTCGAGGTCGGACGCCGCCGCCCGGGCGAGCTGGGTGGTCGGGCCGAGGTCGAGGGCGAAGCCCGACAGGCACCAGCCGTCACCGCACGCCGTCCAGGCTCCGGTTCCCGACTTGAGCTCGAGCTCGGGTTCCGGGGCGGGGCTCGGGCTCGGGCTGGGGCTCGGCGTCGGGGCCGGGGTCTTCACCGGACCGGGGTTCGCGGGCCCACTGGGGTTCTTGGGCCCCTTCGGGTCCTTGGACGACCCAGGCGAGTTCGGCGCCTTGGGTGACTGCGGCGCCTTGGGTGCCTTGGGTGCCTTCGGCGACTTCGGCGACTTCGGCGACTTCGAGGCCTGCGCGACCGTCACGACGTCCGGCTCGGGCTCGACCGGCGGGGCCGGGATGTCGAAGACCCCGGTGTGATAGCCGGCGGCGAAGGCCATCACGAGGTCGACGTAGTAGTCGGAGTGGTTGTAGGTGAACACCGCCCGACGCATGGCGGCGTCGTCGGTGAGCGCGCCGTTCGAGCACAGGTAGCCCGCCGCAGCGAGCGCTGCGTCGTCCAGGTCGTTGGGGTCCGCGACCCCGTCGCCGTCGCCGTCGACCCCGGACACCGCCCAGGTCGTGGGGATGAACTGCATCGGTCCGACAGCTCGGTCCCAGACCTTGTCACCGTCGAGGCGACCGTTGTCGGAGTCGCGGATCGCCGCGACCGGCCCCACCCCGTTGAGCGCGATGCCGATGATCAGCGGACGCGAGACGCCATCCACCCCCAGCTGCGAACCGCCGTAGCGGCCGTGGTCGGACTCGACCCGGCCGATGCCGGCGAGCAGGCCCCACGGCAGCTTGCAGCCCGGGTTCGTCCGCTCGATGCGTCGTACGGCGTTGTCGTAGGCGCGCCGGGCGGCCTTCGGGAGGTCGTAGCTGCCCTCAGCGCTGATCGTGAAGAGCTTGGTGCCGGTGGGCGTCACGCGTTGGCTTCGCACACGAGTTGCGGCGTCCCTGGCTGATGCTCGGGGCGAGTCAGCCCACGCCGCCAGCTCACCCGGCGCCAGCGACGCGAGCACCGGGATGGGTCGGTCGGGCGGTGACGCCGCGATCACCTGGCTGATCTCGTTGGTCCGACTCC
>NZ_JAXMNS010000572.1:0-1684 GCF_034670285.1 Nocardioides sp.
GCGCTTTCAGAACTGCACCGAATTCCTCCTCGGCGTGGTCGCGGCCGCCCGTGACCAGGCTGTCGACCAGCGTCGCGCCCGGGTCGAGGCCGGCGGTCTCGAGGTCGTGAGCAACGGCGGCCGGGTCGGTGCTGTCGAGCTGCTCGGCGGTGAGGTCCTGCGGACGCACCAGGTTGACGACGACGCCGCCCACCGGCAGGTCGTTGCGGTGCAGGTCGGCGATCCCGTCGGCGGTCTCCTGCACGGGCATCTCCTCGAGCACGGTCACGAGGTGCACCGCGGTGCGAGGGGAGCGGAAGAGCGTCATCATCGTGTCGGCCTGCGACCGGATCGGCCCGACCTTCGCGAGCCCGGCGAGCTCGTTGGACACGTTGAGGAACTGGGTGATCCGCCCGGTGGGGGGCGCGTCGAGCACCACGGCGTCGTACTGGATCGCGCCCTTGTTGCGACTGTTGCGCTCCACGGCCTCGTAGATCTTGCCGGTCAGCAGCACGTCGCGCACCCCGGGCGCGATGGTGGTGGCGAACTCGATCACGCCGAAGCGGTCGAGCGAGCGGCTCAGTCGGCCGAGCTTGTAGTAGAGGTCGAGGTACTCCAGCAGTGCCGATTCGGCGTCGACGTGAAGGGCATGGACGACGCCCGGCCGGTCGTCGCCCACGGGGAGCCCGGTGGTGAGGCGTTGCTCGGCGTACGGCAGCGGGTCGACGTCGAACATCCGGGCGATGCCCTGGCGTCCTTCGACCTCGCAGAGCAGGACGTTCTTCCCGCGGGTGGCCAGGGCGAGGGCCAGGGCGGCCGCCACGGTCGACTTGCCGGTGCCACCCTTGCCGGTCACCACGTGCAGTCGCACCTTCGGCCAGTCGCTCATGGTCCGGAAGCCTAGGGCGTGGCGGCGCCGGGCGGCTCACGAATCGGGGTGAGCGGTGACGTGTCGGCGCTCACCTGCCGGCCACCTGTTGGTCGAGACCGGAGTTACAGTGCGCGCGTGCACCTGTGGTCCGTGTTCAACGTTCTCCGACGCTCAGGCGTTGTGAGGGTGAGTGGATCGGGCGTCTGACATGGACGCGCGGTTCGAGGAGTTCGTCGCGGTCGAGACCCCGCGGCTCCTCCGGGTCGCCTACGCACTGACCGGCAACCCGCACGACGCGTGGGACCTGGTGCAGGAGGCCTTGGTGCGAGTGGGGTTGAAGTGGCGCAGGCTCGCCGACGGCAACCCGGGCGGCTATGCGCACACGACCTTGGTGCGCCTCAACATCGACCGCGGTCGGCGAGGGGTTCGCGAACGGCTCCCGGGAGTGCTGCCGGAGCGTGATCGACCGGTGCAGGTCGACACCGAGCTCGACCCGGCCCTGGTCGCGGCCCTGCGCGAGCTGCCGCGGCAGCAGCGGGCCGCGGTCGTGCTGCGCGCCATCGAGGACCTCGACCACGCCGGGATCGCCGAGCGGCTCGGTTGCTCGGTCGGCACCGCGCGCAGTCATCTCTCCCGCGGCCTCGCCCGGCTGCGCGAGGTCCTGGCCGAGGAGGAGGTGCGTGGACATGACGTCTGACGAACGGCTCGAGTGGTCGGCGGAGTACGACGACCTGCTCGGTCGCGTGCAGGCGGCCGCGACCCGGGTGAGCCCGGGGTCGTCGGCCGGCGAGCGGGTGCGCGAGGCGCTGGCCCGGCGGCGACGCCGGCGGCAGG
>NZ_JAXMNS010000573.1:0-1673 GCF_034670285.1 Nocardioides sp.
GTGCCTCCGGCGAGCTCCGAGATAGGACGGGACCCCTCGTAGGTCAGCACCTTGGTCTCGCCCGCGAGGCAGTGAAAGAAGTTTCTGCTCGGGTTGACGTTGAAGCTCGGCGACTTCTCGTCGTGGTAGGGGCACAAGCCCTTCAGCGAGCCGCCGCCGGCGTTGCGCAGGGTGACGTAGTCGCCCACGACCTCCTCGATACGGGACTTCTCGCGAACGTCTGCGATGTCCTCCTCGCGGATCCGGCCTGCCACGAGCGCGATCCTACGGGGCGGCGCCCGCCGACGGGCAGGCCGTCGGGATCAGCCTGTGGACAGGCGTGCGTGCCGGGCGACCGCGCTCGGGTCGGTCAGCGAGGCGACCTGGTCGATCACCACGCGCAGCCGCGCTGCATCGTCGGCGGCCTCGGCCCAGTCGTCGGCGAACGGGCGGTCCAGCGACTCGGGCGCGCGGGCGGCGACGGCCTCGACGAGCTCGGCGAGCAGCTCGCGCTGGCGCTCCATGATCGCGATCCGGTCGGCGGTCTGCATCACGTAGTGGGCGGCGACCGCCTTGAGCACCGTGATCTCGACCCACGTCGTCCGCGGCACGACCAGGTCGGCGCCGTAGCGCGCCATCGGGGCCCCGCCGGCCGCGAACGTCGCGGCCTGGACGTCGCCGCAGAACCGGCCGATCACGTCGCTGGTGAGGTTCTTCAGCGCAGCCAGGCTGCGGCGGCTGCCGTCGTACGGCGTGGTCGGCCAGCTGCCCACGGTGCGCAGTCGCGCCAAGCCCGCGTCCAGCTCGTCGTCAGAGGCATCGGGGAGGTACCACTCGCGCAGGGTCTGCCACACGCCCGCCGTGTCGAGCCGGGTCAGGTCGACGTGCCCGGCGACGGTGCCGTCCTCGACGTCGTGCACCGAGTAGGCGACGTCGTCGGCGAGATCCATCACCTGGGCCTCGAGGCAACGTCTTGTTCCCTGGGCGTCGGCGCGGAGCCAGTCGAAGGTGCCGCGGTCGTCGGCGTACACCCCGAACTTGAGCGGGTCCGGTCCTTCTCCGCGAGCCCACGGGTACTTGGTGCAGGCGTCCAGCGTGGCGCGGGTGAGGTTGAGGCCGACCGAGGCGCCCTGGGCGTCGAACGTCTTGGCCTCGAGCCGGGTCAGCACCCGCAGGGTCTGGGCGTTGCCCTCGAACCCGCCACAGGACTGTGCGATCTCGGCCAGGACGCGCTCGCCGTTGTGGCCGAACGGCGGGTGGCCGAGGTCGTGGGCCAGCGCCGCGGTCTCGGCGATGTCGGGCTGGCTGCCGAGCGCGCGCGACAGGTCGCGCGCGACCTGGGCGACCTCGAGGCTGTGGGTGAGCCGGTTGCGGACGAAGTCGTCGGACGCCGGCCCGACGACCTGCGTCTTCGCCGCCAGGCGGCGCGACGAGGCGGCGTGCACGACGCGCGCCCGGTCGCGCTCGAACGGCGTGCGCTCGGGCGCCTCCACGCGCTTGGGCGGCTCGTCGACGAGGCGCTCGCGCGACCGCGCGTCGTAGAGGTCGAAATCGTTCAGGGGGGCGTCCATCGAGGCGTCCATCGCAGCGAGCCTAGGGCAGGTTCGGTTGCCAGGATCGAAACGTGTCGGCAACCCGGACCACACCTGCAACGACCACTGCCACCACTAGCGTCGGAGCATAGATCGGAAGAG
>NZ_JAXMNS010000574.1:0-1652 GCF_034670285.1 Nocardioides sp.
GCTCGTCTTTGCGGCGCTCGAGGGCGTGGCGCAAAGACGAGCACCAGCGCGGGGCTGATGACCTTCTTGAACGACAGCACCATGGAGAGCGCGAAGGCGCCGAGCGAACCGATCGTCACGGCCGCGAAGAGCGAGCCGAGGTCGGAGGCAGCCGAGAACTCGGAGACCTCCGGGGTGAGGATCCAGGTCGCGAGAGCCGTCACGATGACGACGCCGAGCGAGATGGCGGTCTTCTGCACGACGGTGTCGATCGTCATGCGGTCGGTGCGGACGGGCTGCTGCGGTGCGAGACCGTAGCCGGCCTGCGAGCCCTGGGCGGGCTGGCCGGTCGACCAGGTCGACGGGTCGCCGTAGCCGGCGTACGTCTGGTTTCCTCCGCCTGCGCGGCTGAACTCATCCGAGCGACGGAACACCGGGTTGTTGGACTGCATTGGTCTCCTCCTTGGAGGCCGGATGAACTGGTAGGAGGCCCAGTCGGCCTCTCGTAGGACTCAACGTACGGCATCGCTGAGATAGTTCCTCGCGCGCATACTTCGTGTCCGGCCCGGCGATTGCTAGCCTGCGCGCGTGTCGAGTGGTGCGAGGTCGGAGCTGACGACCCGCACCGGTTTCCGCGGAGACGTCCAGGGACTGCGCGCGATCGCGGTGATCGTCGTGATCGCCGGGCATGCCGGGGTGTCGTTCCTGCCCGGCGGTTTCGTGGGCGTCGACGTGTTCTTCGTCATCTCGGGTTTCCTCATCTCGCAGGTGCTGCTCGACGAGGTCGCATCCTCCGGCCGCATCTCGTTGCGCGACTTCTACGCGCGTCGCGCCCGCCGGATCCTGCCGGCCGCCACCCTCGTGCTGAGCGTGACGGTGGTGGCGTCGCTGGTCTGGCTCAGCGCCGTCGATGCGCTGCGGGTCGTGAGCGATGCGCTGTGGGCGTCGGTCTTCGCCGCGAACGTGCGGTTCGCCGACGTAGGTGCCGACTACTTCGCCGCCGAGCAGGCTCCCTCGCCGCTCCAGCACTACTGGTCGCTGGCGGTCGAGGAGCAGTTCTACCTCGTCTGGCCGCTGCTGCTGCTGGGGCTGCTCTGGGTGGCGAGGCGGCGGGTCGCGCCTCAGCCGGTCCACGGCGCCGCACTCAGCCCGACGCGGGGGACGATCGTGATCGGCCTCGTCGTCGTCGCGGCGTGCTCCCTCACCTACGCGACCGTCGCCACCGCCGCTGACCCGGTGAGCACCTACTTCTCCACCCCGGCCCGCGCCTGGGAGCTCGCCGTGGGTGCGGCCCTCGCCGGCGTCGCTCGTCCACTCGCCGGCCGCCTGACGCTGCGCGCACGCGGCCTGCTCGCCACCTCCGGGCTGCTCGCGGTGACGGTCGCCTGCGCGCGCTACGACGCCGGGACGTCGTTCCCGGGCCCGGCTGCGCTGCTTCCGGTGCTCGGCACCGCCGCCGTGCTCCTCGCCGGCTCCGGCGGCCACCCGGTCGAGTCGCGAGCGACGCGCGCCCTCGGGGTGGGTCCGCTGCGCGTGGTCGGCGACTGGTCCTACTCGCTCTACCTCTGGCACTGGCCGCTGCTCGTGGTTCCGGCCTCGGCGCTGCAGCGACCACTCACTGCTCTCGAGACCACGGCCGCTGTCGCGGCGACGTTCGTGCTGGCCGGCGCGAC
>NZ_JAXMNS010000575.1:0-1647 GCF_034670285.1 Nocardioides sp.
GTGGCGGTGGGCAACCCCGCCCAGGGCTCGCTCCTCGGGCTCGACCCCTACCGACCCGGTGTCAGCGAGCTCAGCTGGTCCTGCCCCGGCCTGCCCTCGGCCAACGGGGTCGATGCCTACTTCCACCAGCTGCCCGAAGGCGCCGGCGACGGCAAGCACTCGGTCACCGTCTCTGCCTCGGTTCCGCTGGGTGAGTACCTGCTGTTCTTCTACGACGAGGACTGCGCGCCGATGGCGGGCGGGGAGTTCATCCTCGACGGAGAGAGCAAGGCGATCCCGCCGGGCGCGATCTACAGCGGGTTCCTGCTGCTGTACGGCGCCGGGGCGAGCTTCGAGCTGACGGTCACCGAGCCACGCTGATCGATCTCAGGTGTGCGGGGAGTCGAGCATCGCTGCGGCGACGGCTCCCCGCACCACCTGCTCGAAGACGTGCTCGAGGTCGTCGATGCCGCCGAAGTAGCCGCTGACCTCGAGCGAGACGAATCCGTGAAGGGCGCTGAAGACCGCCATACCGGTGCCGAGGATGTCGTCCTCGGCCAGTCCGGTGGAGCGGATCATCACGCCGAGGGCCTCGATCACCCCGCCGGCTGCCTCGAAGAACGCGTCCCGGTCGATCGGGGCGCGGGTCAACGCGGCGTACCGTTGGGGGTAGGTGCGAGCGAAGTCCCGGAGCTGGTGGCACAGCGCCTCGATGCCGTCGGCGCCGGAGCGCCCCATCGCCGCCCGCTGGACGTGTCGTCCCATCGAGGCCATGGCCCGGACCTGGATCTCCGAGCGGAGGTCCTCCAGGTTCGTCACGTGGTTGTAGAGCGAGGACACCCGGGTGTCGAGCTCGGCGGCGAGCAGGGTCATCGAGAGAGCGTCGTAGCCGTCGCGGTCGACCAGTCCCTCGGCAGCCACCACGACGGTCTCGTGGTCGAGGCGCGCACGCCGTTCGGGTGCTGCGGTGGTCGTCTCGACCGACATTGTTCCGTCTCCCCAAGAATAGGCTTCGTGCTGGCACGAACCACTATAGGCGCAGTCGGAGTCAGAGCCCGCTGAAGTCCGCCTCGCGCCCCTCGGCGAACGCCGCCAGCGCCTCCAGGTTGGCGGGGCCGCCCATCAGCTCGGCGAACGCGGCGTTCTCGCGCTCCCGTGCTGCGGCGATCTCGGCGCGCAGCGGCTCGGTGATGGTCCGCTTGACGGCCATCAGCGACGAGATGGGTCGCGTCGCCAAGGTCTCGGCGTGCCGTCGCGCCTCCGCGAGGAGGTCGTCGGGCTCGCAGAGTCGCCAGACGAGCCCCATCTCGCGGGCCTGCTCGGCCGAGATCCACTCCGCCGACAGCAGCATCCATGCGGCGTTCTGTCGGCCGACCAGCAGCGGGAGCAAGTAGGACGAGGCGGCCTCGGGCGCCACGCCGAGGCTGGTGAAGGGGCACTTGAGTCGGGCGGTGGTCGACATGAACGCCAGGTCGGCGAAGCCGAGGATCGTGGCGCCGATCCCGAGGCCGACGCCGTTGACCGCGCAGATCAGCGGCTTGGGGAAGGCGACCAGGGCGTCGAGCAGCCCGAGGAAGCCGTGGGTTCCGCGCTGGAAGCTCGGGTCGGTGGCCATCTGGTGCATCTCCAGCAGGTCGGTGCCCGCGCTGAAGCCGCGCCCGGCACCGG
>NZ_JAXMNS010000576.1:0-1638 GCF_034670285.1 Nocardioides sp.
AACCGCGCGCTCATGGGCGCCAACATGCAGCGTCAGGCCGTCCCGCTCATCACGAGCGACTCGCCGTACGTCGGCACGGGCATCGAGTTCCGCGCCGCCGTCGACGCCGGTGACGTGGTCGTGGCCGAGAAGGCCGGTGTCGTCAAGGAGGTCTCCGCCGACCTCGTCGAGACCATGAACGACGACGGCACCTACACCACCTACAAGCTGGCCAAGTTCCGTCGCTCCAACCAGGGCACGTGCATCAACCAGCGCCCGATCGTCGCCGAGGGCGACCGTCTCGAGGTCGGTTCGCCGGTCGCCGACGGCCCCTGCACCGACGACGCCGAGATGGCGCTGGGCACCAACCTGCTCGTCGCCTTCATGCCGTGGCAGGGCCACAACTACGAGGACGCGATCATCCTCAGCCAGCGCCTGGTGCAGGAGGACGTCCTCACCTCGATCCACATCGAGGAGCACGAGGTCGACGCCCGCGACACCAAGCTCGGGCCGGAGGAGATCACCCGCGACATCCCCAACGTCTCCGAGGAGATGCTGGCCGACCTCGACGAGCGCGGCATCATCCGCATCGGCGCCGAGGTCACCACCGGTGACATCCTCGTCGGCAAGGTCACGCCCAAGGGCGAGACCGAGCTGACCCCCGAGGAGCGTCTGCTCCGCGCGATCTTCGGTGAGAAGGCGCGCGAGGTGCGCGACACCTCGATGAAGGTGCCGCACGGTGAGTCCGGCACGGTCATCGGCGTGCGGGTCTTCGACCGCGAGGACGGCGACGAGCTGCCCCCGGGCGTCAACCAGCTCGTGCGGGTCTACGTGGCCCAGAAGCGCAAGATCTCGGTGGGTGACAAGCTCGCCGGTCGTCACGGCAACAAGGGCGTCATCGCCAAGATCCTGCCCGTCGAGGACATGCCGTTCATGGAGGACGGCACCCCGGTCGACGTCGTGCTCAACCCGCTCGGTGTGCCGCGCCGGATGAACATCGGCCAGATCCTCGAGCTCCACCTCGGCTGGCTCGCCAAGCAGGGCTGGGACCTCGACCTCTCCGATGACAAGGACAGCGCCGACTGGAAGCAGCGCCTCATCAAGATCCACGCCGACAAGGCGGAGGCCGGCTCCAAGGTCGCGACCCCGGTCTTCGACGGTGCGCAGGAGGACGAGATCACCGGGCTGCTCGGCTCGACGATCCCCAACCGCGACGGCGTCCGGATGATCGACGAGACCGGCAAGGCCAACCTCTTCGACGGCCGCTCCGGCGAGCCGTTCAAGGACCCGGTCTCGGTGGGCTACATGTACATCCTCAAGCTCCACCACCTCGTCGACGACAAGATCCACGCGCGCTCGACGGGCCCCTACTCGATGATCACGCAGCAGCCCCTGGGTGGTAAGGCCCAGTTCGGTGGCCAGCGGTTCGGCGAGATGGAGGTCTGGGCGATGGAGGCGTACGGCGCCGCCTACGCCCTGCAGGAGCTCCTCACGATCAAGTCCGACGACGTGCCTGGTCGCGTCAAGGTCTACGAGGCGATCGTCAAGGGCGAGAACATCCCCGACTCCGGTATCCCCGAGTCGTTCAAGGTGCTCGTCAAGGAGATGCAGTCGCTCTGCCTCAACGTGGAGGTGCTGTCGCAGGACGGCACGGCCATC
>NZ_JAXMNS010000577.1:0-1637 GCF_034670285.1 Nocardioides sp.
CGGGCACCGACCGCTTCGGGGTGTTCCGCCCGTGATCATGGCGAGTGCGCAGGTGCGGGCGTCTCGATACGCCGGTCCGCTCCTTCGTCGCGTGTCCGGCTACTCGACGACCAGCACCGTCGGTCGGCGAGTAGCCGGGGAGCGAGCCTGCGAGCCACCGGCGTATCGAGACGCGGCTAGCCGAACGACGACCGCGCGTCTCGGCCGGCCCGTCCGTGCGGGCGTCTCGATACGTCGGCCCGCTCCTTCGTCGCGTAGCCGACTACTCGACGACCGATTCCGAGGAGGAACCCGATGATCACCCGCCTGCTCGTCGCCAACCGGGCCGAGATCGCCAGCCGTGTCTTCCGCACGTGTCGCGACCTCGGCATCGAGACCGTCGCCGTCCACTCCGACGCCGACGCAGCCCTGCCGTACGTCGGCGAGGCCGACCACGCCGTGCACCTGCCGGGTAACAGCCCGGCCGAGACCTATCTCCGCACCGACCTGATCCTCGAGGCGGCCCGTCGCAGTGGCGCCGACGCGATCCACCCCGGCTACGGCTTCCTCTCCGAGAACGCCGCCTTCGCCCGCGCCGTCACCGAGGCCGGCCTGACCTGGGTCGGTCCGGCCCCGGAGACGATCGAGTCGATGGGCTCGAAGATCGAGTCCAAGAAGCTCATGGAGGCCGCCGGGGTCCCGGTGCTCACCAACCACACTGTCGAGTCGGCGACCGAGGCCGACCTGCCGCTGCTGGTGAAGGCCAGTGCGGGTGGCGGCGGACGCGGCATGCGCATCGTGCGCACGTTGGCCGACCTGCCCGCCGAGATCGAGAAGGCCCGCGCCGAGGCCGAGTCGGCGTTCGGCGACGGCACCGTGTTCGTCGAGCCGTACGTCGAGCGCGGGCGCCACGTGGAGGTGCAGGTGGTCGGCGACGGCCGCGGCGGGGTGCTGGTGCTGGGTGAGCGGGACTGCTCCCTGCAGCGTCGCCACCAGAAGGTCGTCGAGGAGGCCCCGGCCCCGTGCCTGCCCGACGCGACCCGCGAGGCCCTCCACGACGCCGGCCGTGCCGCCGCGGCAGCCATCGACTACCGCGGCGCCGGCACCGTCGAGTTCCTCTACGACGCCGACAAGGACACCTTCTTCTTCCTGGAGATGAACACCCGTCTCCAGGTCGAGCACCCGGTCACCGAGGCCGTGTTCGGCGTCGACCTCGTCGCGCTGCAGGTCGCGGTCGCGGAGGGAGGCGACCTGCCCGCCGATGCCGCCGCCCCCGCGGGCCATGCCATCGAGGTCCGCCTCTACGCCGAGGACCCCGCCGCCGACTACCAGCCGCAGAGCGGACTCCTGTCGACCTTCGAGATCCCGACCGTCGAGGGCATCCGCGTCGACACCGGCTTCGCCTCGGGCAGCGTGGTCTCCACGCACTACGACGCGATGCTCGCCAAGATCATCTCGCACGCCCCCACGCGCGACCAGGCGGCGCGCAAGCTGGCCGGGGTGCTCCGCAGCGCGAAGATCCATGGCCTGATCACCAACCGGGACCTGCTTGTCGAGATCTTGCGCGACGAGCGATTCCTCGCCGGGGAGGTCAGCACCGACGTCCTCGCCGGCGGCGACCTCCGCGCGCAGCAGGGCACGGCGGTGCCCGGTACGGC
>NZ_JAXMNS010000578.1:0-1634 GCF_034670285.1 Nocardioides sp.
CGCTGTCGTGGTCGGCCGGCTCGACGGCCAGCCCGCAACCGTTCGCCGTACGAGAGGCGCTCTCGGCTGCCCGCCGAGGGCACGACACCGTCGTCGTGGACCTGCCGCGGGTCACCGACCCCCTGGTGGTCGAGGTGCTGGCCCGCTGTGACGCGGTGGTCCTGGTGGTGGTCCCGAGCGTGCCGGGCGTCGCGGCCGCGAGTCGGCTCGCCGCGAGGCTCGCGGGGCTCGCGGGGCTTGCGTCGCCGGGGATCGTCCTGCGCGGGCCCGGTCTCCACGAGCGCGACGTCTCGAGGGCCACCCGGCTTCCCGTGATCGCCCACGTGCCACACCAGCGCGGGCTGTCGGAGGCAATCGATCTCGGACTCGGTCCGATCCGCTCCTGGCGTAGCCCGCTGGCCCGCACCTGCGTCGCGCTCGTCGACGACCTGGCCGACCTCGCCGTACGACGGGTCGCTGCGTGAGCGCGGTCCTCGTCGACGCGGTGCGCGAACGGCTGGCGCGCACCCCCGGCGAGCTGTCGCCCCACCGGGTGGCCGAGGCGCTGCGTGCCACCGGTCGACCGGTCGGCGACGCGACGGTGTTGGAGGTCTACGAGGCCCTGCGTCGCGACGTCGTCGGCGCCGGACCGCTCGAGCCGCTGCTGCGCACCCCGGGGGTGACCGACGTGCTCGTCAACGGTCCGCAGGAGGTCTACCTCGACCGCGGCGCCGGGCTCGAGCGTGCCGACGTCTGCTTCGCCGACGACGCCGCCGTACGACGCCTCGCGCAGCGGCTGGCCGCGCATGCCGGGCGGCGCCTCGACGACGCGACCCCCTTCGCCGACCTGCGACTGGCCGACGGCACCCGCTTCCACGCGGTGCTGGCGCCGCTGGCTCGACCCGGCACGGTGATCTCGCTCCGTGTCCCGCACACCTCCGGCTTCACGCTGGACGACCTGGTCGAGCGCGGGATGGTCGCGCCCGAGCTCGAAGGCCTGGTGCGCCGGATCATCGGTGCCCGACTGGCCTTTCTCGTCACCGGAGGAACGGGCTCCGGCAAGACGACCCTGCTGGCTGCGCTGCTGGGCGAGCTGTCGCCGGCCGAGCGACTGGTGATCGTCGAGGACGCTTCCGAGCTGCGCCCGAGGCACCCGCACGTGGTGGCCCTCGAAGGGCGTCCCGCCAACGTCGAGGGTGCCGGTGCGGTCGAGGTGCGCACGCTCGTGCGCCAGGCGCTGCGCATGCGGCCCGACCGGCTCGTCGTCGGGGAGGTGCGTGGTGGTGATGTCGTCGAGCTGTTGGCGGCGCTCAACACCGGTCACGAAGGGGGCTGCGGCACGCTCCACGCCAACAGCGCGATCGACGTCCCCGCGCGGGTCGAGGCCCTCGCCCTGGCGGCCGGGCTGGGGCGCGAGGCGGCCCACAGTCAGCTCGCGGCGGCTCTCGACGTCGTCCTGCACGTGACCCGGGGCCGCGACGGGAAGCGCCGACTGACGCAGGTGGCGCTCCCCGCGCGTGGTGCGCACGGGCTGGTCGAGATGCGCGCAGCGGTCGAGGTGACGGCCGACGCCGTGAGTGAGGGGCCGGGGCTCGACGACCTCCTCGCCTTGCTGGCGCGGCGAGCCGGGTCGTGACTCCTGCGGCGGTCTGGCA
>NZ_JAXMNS010000579.1:0-1632 GCF_034670285.1 Nocardioides sp.
GCTCGCCGAGGGGCCGTAGCCGACCAGCTGCACCCGCGGGTCGGCTATGGCGGTGGTGCCGTCGAGGGCGATGCCTCCGCGCGGACCCCGCAGGCCCAGTGTTGCGAGGTGGGCGATCGCTGGGCGGAACCCGGTGGACCACAGGATGACGTCGACCGGCTCGAAGTCGCCGTCCGGCCAGCGCACGCCGTCCGGCTCGATGCCGGCGAACATCGGGCGGCGCTCGTAGGCGCCCACCGCCTCGGCCGCGCGCTCCTGCTCCCGCAGCGCGAGCCCGGTGACGCTCACGACGCTTGCCGGCGGCAGACCTTGCCGCACCCGCTGCTCGACGAGCGCGACCGCCTCCCGACCGACCTCGGGAGTGAAGTCGTCGGTGCGCCACACCGGTGGGCGCCGCGTCACCCAGATCGTGTCGGTCAACGGTGCGATCTCGCCGAGCAGCTGCACCGCGGACGCGCCCCCACCGACGACTACCGTGCGTCGCCCGCGGAAGTGCTCGGCACCGGGGTAGGAGTGGGTGTGCAGCTGCTCGCCCCGGAAGTCTGCGGCACCGGGGTAGTAGGGCACGAAGGGCTGGGTCCAGGTGCCGGTGGCGTTGACGAGCGTGCGAGTCACCCAGCGACGCGAGCCTGCGCGCACGATGAGCAGACCGGCCTCGTCGCCGGTGCCGTCCTCGACCGTGTCGACGTCGACCGGCCGCACGACGGGCAGGTCGTGGGCGGCCTCGTAGTCCGCGAAGTAGGCCGGCACCGCGTGGTTGGCCCGCTCGGTCGCGGGCGGCTCGGGCCGGGCGGCGTCCGGGAGTGCTGCGATGCCGTGGACGTCGCGCATGCTCAGCGAGTCCCACCGGTGCTGCCAGGCACCACCGGGCGCGCGGTCGGCGTCGAGGACCACGTGGGCGAGGCCACGTCGGGTGAGGTGGTACGACGCGGACAGCCCTGCCTGGCCGGCCCCGATCACGAGGCTGTCCAAGGGGCTGTCCAAGGGGCTGTCCAACGGGCTGTCGAGCGGAGCATCGGTGGGTCGTGCGTCGTCCATGTCAGGACAACGCCCGCCGCCCTCCGGGTATTGCCCATTCCGTGCCCATTCCATGCGCACTTCTTGCCCACTTCTATGGTGGCAGGTGTGACCTACCCGCACCTCGAGCTCAGCGCCGACCCCCACGACCGTCTGGGCCCGCGACGGGCCGACGACGACTGGCTCGCCGAGGCCTGGGCGGACCCGGCCACGCGCGTGCTGGTCGTGGCCGGCACCCGGGTGCGCCCCGTCGACGCCGCCCTGCAGTGGATCTCTCCGCAGGAGGCCCCGGACGGCGTGCGCGTCCTGCTCGGTGAGCGCGACGGCACGACCTGGTGGGCGGTGATCGCCGACGGTGCGCTGGCTCGCGACCCCGACCAGGCGGGGGAGTGGCTGCCCTTGAGAGGGCTGCTCCCGGCCCTGGCCGGCGCGGGTCGGGCTCAGGCGCCGATGGTCTTCCATGCCCTCGGTCTCGCCGAGTGGCACTGGTCGACCCGCTTCTGCCCGCGCTGCGGCGGCCACCTCACGCCTGCCGTGGCCGGGCACGAACTGCGCTGCGACGCGTGCGGGAAACCTCAGATCCCTCGCACCGACCCGGCCGTGATCATGGTCGTC
>NZ_JAXMNS010000580.1:0-1605 GCF_034670285.1 Nocardioides sp.
CCGCGTCCCTGCGGTGGTCGTCGGCGTCCGTGGTCTCAGGGCGCTGAGGAGTCCAGACGCTTCTGGAACTCGCCGGCGCGGGCCACGGCCCGGAAGCCCAGGCGGACGTTGACACCGACCATGTGGCTGTTGACCTCGGCGTTCCAGGTGATCAAGCGTTCCACGCCGAGGTCGAGGCTCTGGAGCAGCCGGAGGTTCGCCACCTTCACCGCGAGCCCCAACCGGTGGCCGCGATCAGCGGTGCGGACCAACGTGCCCCACTGGTAGGCCTTGCCGGGCTCGTGCGGGGTGACTGCCAGGTCGGTGTAGGCCGCCACCTCGCCGTCACCGGTGAGGGCCGCGGTGCAGACGATCGTGCGCCCCTGCTTGGCCGCGACGGCCTCGCGCTCACGCAGGTTGGCGACGTCGGCGACCTCCGGCTCGATCTCGCGGTCGCCGGTGGGCGCCTCGGTCACCAGGCTGCTCGCCAGCGTCTCCCAACCGAGCGCGAGCTGCTCGGGGACGGCGCCGACCCACGAAGTCAATCGGTAGCCGTCGTGGTGGGACGCCGCTTCGGTCGCCAGGTCGTCGAGGAGCCGGTCGTCGACCGGCAGGCTCAGCTCGCGCTGGACGTCGCCCAGGGTGAGCCGGTAGCCGCGCGCGGTCGCGAACTCGCACCCCGGCCACCCGGAGCCGTCAGCGCCGTGGGAGTCGGGCCAGCTGACCAGGTTGTCGAGGAGGGGGCGTCCGAGCTCAGGGGCACGTTGCTCGACGAAGGCCAGCATCTCCGAGCCGTACCCGCGGCGCCGGTGTTCGGGGGCCACCTCGCAGACGATCGTCGCGGCCTCGAGGTTGTCGAGCAACGGCATCACGTGCGCTCCGACGGCCACGGCCACTCCCCCGACCCGGCCGACGTAGAGGTGCCGCTCGAGCACCCGGCTCGGCTCCCGGACGCTCACCCTCAGCTCGGCCAGACCCCACACGGTGCTGTGCTCGCCCATGCCCTCGTTGAGCGCCGCGGCCGAGACGTCGTACCACTCGGTGAGGGCGGCGTCGTCGTGGACGTCGATCTCGCTGATCTCCAGCGCGGGCTCGTTGCTCATCGCGCTCGTTGCACCCTTCCCTCGTCCCACACCGGACCGTCGGACTCGTAGACGTCGCCGTCGCTGCCGTAGACCAGGAAGCGGTCGAAGCCGCGGGCGAACCACCGGTCGTGGGTGACCGCGAGGACGGTGCCCTCGAAAGCGTCGAGGCCGGTCTCGAGAGCCTCGGCCGACTGCACGTCGAGGTTGTCGGTCGGCTCGTCGAGCAGCAGCAACGTGGCGCCGGACAGCTCGAGGAGCAGGATCTGGAAGCGCGCCTGCTGGCCGCCGCTGAGCGAGTCGAAGGTCTGCTCCGACTGCACGCTCAGCTCGTAGCGGTCGAGCACCCGCGCGGCCTGCTCCTGGCCCATCCCGGTGCGGCCGTGGGGCGAGCCGTCGCCGCGGTGCAGGATCTCCAGCAGGGTGCGGCCCGAGAGCTCGGGGTGGTCGTGGGTCTGCACGAACCAGCCCGGCCGCACGCGCGCGCCCAGCTTGGCCCGGCCGCGGTGGTCGACCGGCTCGATCTCGACGTCGCCGACCGGCT
>NZ_JAXMNS010000581.1:0-1602 GCF_034670285.1 Nocardioides sp.
TGTCGGCGCGCGAGAAGAGGAAGAGTCGTTGCCACTCGTCGAGCTCGTAGCCCGGCCCGGCGGTGAGCAGGCCGCTCGGGCCGGCGACCTGCATGGCCACCTCCCCGAGGCGGCGGTGCCAGTTGGGCCACACCAGCTTGAAGATCGAGCCGGCTCCACCGCCGGCGGAGGAGTCGTCGCCGGTCGCGACCTCGGAGAGACCCCGCAGCGCGTTGGCGCGGATCACCTCGAGCTCGGCCTTGAGCCCGGCGAGGCGGTCACGGAGCACCGGGTCGTCGATCCGGCCGTTGTCCTTGGCCAGGGCGATGACGCCGGCGAGCTCGCGGGAGTAGTCGACGGTCTGGGCCAGGGTGCTGACGCCGCGCTCGAGTCCTAGGAGCCCCATCGCGACCCCCCAGCCCTTTCCGGGCTCGCCGACCACCAGGTCAGCGCTCGTGCGGGCGCCGGTGAGGAACACCTCGTTGAACTCCGAGCCTCCGGTGAGCTGCTCGATCGGGCGGACCTCGACGCCGTCCTGGTCGATGGGCACGAGGAGGAAGGAGAGTCCTTGATGGCGCTGCGACCCGGGTTCGGTGCGGGCCAGCACGAAGAGCCACTGGGAGAAGTGGGCGTTGGAGGTCCAGACCTTCTGACCGTCGATCACCCACTCCTGCGCGCCGTCGCCGCTCGACCCGTCCGTGGCGTCCTCGAGCCGGGCCTTGGTCTGCACGTTGGCCAGGTCGGAGCCTGCGCCGGGCTCGGAGTAGCCCTGCGCCCACAGCTGTTCGACCGCGACGATGGGGGGTAGGAAGCGCTGCTGCTGCTCGGGCGTGCCGAACGCGATCAGGGTCGGCCCCAGCAGCTCCTCACCGAGGTGGTTGACCCTCGCCGGAGCGTTGGAGCGGGCGTACTCCTCGTGGAAGATCACCTGCTGCCACAGGCTCAGTCCGCGTCCGCCGTGCTCGACGGGCCATCCGACGCAGGTCCAGCCGTGCGCGGCGAGGTGACGGTTCCAGGCCAGTCGCTCGTCGATCGCCTCGTGGTCGCGGCCCGGGCCGCCGAGTCCGCGCAAGGCTCCCCACTCACCGGAGAGCTGGTCGTCGAGCCAGTCCCGGATCTCGGCCCGGAAGGCTCGGTCGGCGTCGGAGTAGCGAAGGTCCACGAGTGCTACCCTACCAAGCACTTGCTTGGTTAGGTGAAGGACGGCTGTGAACGAGAACACGATCCCCGGCGACACGATCCCCGGCGTGCTGCGGACCGCCGCGACCCGGTTCGGCGACGACGCGGCGTACGTCGAGGGCGAGCGGCGCGTCACCTTCGCCGAGCTGTACGACGAGGTGCGCGCGGTCGCCCGCGGCTACGTCGCCCACGGGCTCGGTGTGGGCGATCGTGTCGTGCTCTGGGCCCCCAACAGCATCGACTGGGTCGTCGCTGCGCTCGCCGTCACCTACGCCGGCGGCGTGCTGGTGCCCGCGAACTCCCGCTACACCGGCTCCGAGGTCGCCGACCTCGTCGAGCGCACGGCCGCGCCGATCGTGGTGCTCGAGGACGGGTTCCTCGGTCGCAGCCAGAGCCGCGAGCTGGAGACCGCGCGCGACCTGGACTGTCTCCAGGAGATCGTTC
>NZ_JAXMNS010000582.1:0-1591 GCF_034670285.1 Nocardioides sp.
CGTCCACCTCACCAAGGGTCCGCCGGTCCTGCTCTCGAGAGGCGCACGCAGCATCCAGAACGACGCCACCGCCGATCCGGCTCGTCGGATCGCGAACATCACCCTGGGGCTGGCGACCACCGTGGCGGCCGACGCCTGGGACGCGGGCCTCATCGGAGTGAGCGAGCAGGTCGGCATCGAGCGCGCCGTCGCGTTGCTCGAGCACCTCGCTCGCGGACACCAGGCCTTCGAGGCCGGCGGGTGGGGCGGTGGCTGGCAGGGCTCGCTGGTGGGGGGCTACCTCGGCCGCGCCGCGTGGCTGTTGTGGGACGAGCTGCCGACGACTCTGCGCGCGGAGGTCGCTCGTATCGTCGAGAAGGAGGCCACCGAGGCCGCCGGCGAGCCGATGGTCCACCTGCGCGACGCGACGGGGCACTACGTCGGGGCACCGGGCGACTCCCGGGCCGAAGAGCTGAGCTGGCAGGTGCTTCCCGCCCAGCTGGCTCTGGCGATGTTCCCCGACAGCGACCACCGGTCGGTCTGGTCGCACGCAGTGATCCAGGCCGCCCTGACGTCCTGGGCTCGGCCTGCTGACGTGGCTCGCGCCGATCTGGTGCACGGGCTGCCGCTCTCGTCCTGGTTGCCCGGGTCGAACGTCGAGGCCGACGGGACGGTGATCAACCACGACCGGGTCGCTCCCGAGTACATGGCGCTGATGTCGCAGACGATGGACCAGGTGTGGGTCCAGACCCTGGTCGGCGACGCTGCTCCGCAGGCCGCGACGCTGCTGCTGGCGCCGGTCTACGACGCCCTGCTGACCAGGACGTTCGACGCAGCCGACTACGCGTCGCCGGGTGGAACCATCTACCCACCGGGAGAGTCGTCGATCTACTACCCGCAAGGCGACGACTGGGGAACGGGGCTCCGACTCCGCTTCGCCCTCGTCGACGCCCAGGCGCAGTCGTACGGGCTGGCCGGGGCCGAGACGGCCGGAGCGTTCCTCCGTCTCCACCTCGAGGCGGCGGCTGCGATGCAGGACCGGTTCGCCGACGGGCGTATCTACGGCGACTGGTCGGAGTTCGCCTACGTGGGGCGCGAGGAGATGATCGCTCAGGAGGCGGCCCTGCTGGTGCTCACGATCGGCGTCGGCGACGCGGACACCTTCTCGTTCACCGACCGGCCGGCCGGGGCCTTCTGATCAGGTCACTGCCGCAGCAGTGCGCGCACGCTCGGTCGGAACCATTCCCGCATGAATCGGGTCATCCGCTCGCCGAGGTGTGAACGGTCGTAGAACGTCGGCGTTGACCCGACCCGACCGAAGCAGGTGTCGGAGTCGCAGTAGGTCGCGGAGGTGTCGATCACCTGTGGCCGCGACGACAGCAGCGCCGACCGCTCGCCCAGCCAGCGCCGGTTGAGGTGCGGTTGGGGCAGGGCCGCCTCGCGGGCCTGGTCACACACGTAAGGGTCCTCACCCGCGAGGCAGAAGGGTGCGTCGGCGGCGACGGTGCCCGACTGGGCCAGCACGTCGGCACGGATGCCGGCGGCGCCGATCTTGCGGAACAGGACCGGGGAGCGCTCGACGCCGAGCCGCGCGATGTGTCGCTCGTAGGTC
>NZ_JAXMNS010000583.1:0-1591 GCF_034670285.1 Nocardioides sp.
GTCACCGCCGGCATGACCATCTACCGCGAGGAGATCTTCGGACCGGTCGCCCCGATCACCACCTTCACGACCGACGCGGAAGCGATCGCGGCGGCCAACTCCACGGAGTACGGCCTGGCCTCCTACGCCTACACGCGCGACCTCGACCGCACGATCAAGCTCGCCGAGGCCCTCGACTTCGGCATGGTCGGCATCAACACCGGCCTGGTCTCCAACCCGGCGGCACCCTTCGGCGGGATGAAGGCCAGCGGCTTCGGGCGCGAGGGCGGCTTCGAGGGCATCGAGGAGTACCTCGAGACGACGTACGTCGCCCTGCCTGTTCCGTAGGCTGAGCCCATGCGGAGGTCCGGGGTCGTCGTCTCGGCGCTGGTCACGGTGTTGATCACGGGGCTCGTCGCGGCCGGCTGCTCGGGCACTACGGCCGACCCCACCACGGCGACAGGAGTCGCGTCGTCGACGACCGAGCCGTCTGCAAGCCCGCCAGGTGACCAGACGAGCAGCCCGACCGACCGACCGACCCGGAAGCCGACGAAGACCAAGAAGCCGAGCCGCGACCCGCTCGCCGACGCGGTGGAAGGCCTGTCCGGCCAGATCGGGGTCGACGAGCCGGTGCTGGGCGCCGACATCAGCTGGCCCCAGTGCCCGGTGGGCATGGGCATTCCGCTCAAGGAGTCGAAGGGCGCGCCTCCTCCCGTCGAGGAGGCGCAGTACGTCGTCCTGGGCCTGACCAACGGCCCTGGGTTCTACCCCAACCCGTGCCTGGCCGACCAGGTCGCCGACGTCCGGGCGCGCAGCCGGATGGCGGCGGCGTACTCCGTGGTGAGCTATCCCGAGCCCGAGCGGCTCAGCCGGCACGCCGACGACGGCCCCTACGACGGCAGCACCCGACTGGGGGCGCTGGCCAACAACGGCTACGCCCAGGCGGTCTTCAACCTGCGCACCATGCGCGCCGCCGGGCTGGTGACGCCGATGATCTGGATCGACGTCGAGCCGGTGCCCAACTTCGAGTGGAGCAGCGACCTCGAGGCCAACGCCGTCGTGGTGAGTGGGATGGCGCGCGGCTACCGCGAGGCGGGTTACGCGATCGGGGTCTACTCCACGACCTACCTGTGGGACATCGTGGTCGGCGACCTCGCCCTGGGCGTGCCCGAGTGGCGCGCCGCCGGTCAGACCTCGCGCGAGGCGGCTCTCGCGGCCTGCGGGCCCGACCGGGTGATCCAGGGCGGTGACCCGGTGATGGGTCAGTGGGTGGAGGCCAACCGCGACATGAACGTCACCTGTCCGGGGATCAGTCTCGAGCTCGAGCGCTGGTTCCACCAGTACTGACCTCAGTGGCCCCGGTACTGACGTCAATCGTCGTCGTGGCGTCCGATCGCCGCCACGAGCGCGCCCCTGGAGCGGACCCCGAGCTTGCGGTAGGTCTTCGACAGGTGCCCCACGACTGCCTTCACCGACACCACGAGCTGCTCGGCGATCTCTCGGTTCGTCAGGCCGTCGAGCGCCAGGGCGGCCACCCGTCGCTCACCGGCCGTGAGGGCGGCCAACGCCTCGGACTCACGCCGTCGCGGTGCCTCGCCGAGCCGCTCCAGCA
>NZ_JAXMNS010000584.1:0-1576 GCF_034670285.1 Nocardioides sp.
CGTTATCGGGTGCCGCACCGTGTCTCAATGAGGCTCACCCAGCGACAAGCCTGCAAAAAAGCCTGACGGCCGCCACCCGGAGGTGACGGCCGTCAGGAACAGGTCAGCGAGCGGTCAGCTCTCTTCCTTGTCGAGGATCGAGCGCAGGCGCTTGGGCGCCGCGACGTCCTCGGAGGAGGGCTCGTGGTCATCGTTGCCCGACAGAGCCTCAAGCTGCTGGCTGAAGTAGCTCTTGAGGCGCGAGCGGTACTCACGCTCGAACGAACGAAGGTTCTCGACCTCGACCTCGAGCTTGTCGCGCTCCTTCTCGAGATCGCCGAAGAGCTGCGTACGGCGCTCGGCGGTCTCGGTGTCGAGCATCTGGGCGCGCGAACGAGCGTCAGCCTCGAGGCGGTCGGCGCGACCCTTGGACTCGTGGTCGAGTCGCTCGGCCTTGGTGCGGGCCTCTCCGACGATCTTGTCGGCGTCGTTCTTGGCCTCGTCGACGAGCTCGTCGGCGTTGCGGGTAGCGATCTCCAACAGCCGGGCAGCAGCGTTGGACGCCTGCGGAACGGTCTCGACGCGAATCGTCTCGACGGGCGTCTCGACAGCGGCGACCACCGGAGCGGCAGGCGCCTCCGGCTTCGGCTCGGGAGCCGCGGCCGGCTCGGGAGCACGGACCGGCTCGCTCTGCGGCGCCTGGACCGGGATCGGCCCCGTCACGGTCGAGCCGGACTGCGCGGCGGCGAGCTTGGTACGGAGATCGTTGTTCTCCGAGGTCAGCCGCGCGAGCTCGGCCTCGACCTCGTCGAGGAACTGATCGACCTCGCCCATGTCGTAGCCCTCACGGAGCCGGACGGGAGTAAATCGCTTGTTACTCACGTCCTCAGGCGTCAGCGGCATGACTTCACCCAATTCATTGGTCGTTGTTGGAAGGTCTGTGATGGAACGGTCTGGAGCACTTTAGCGCCTAGGTGGGGCTGGTGTGACCTGGCATCGCCCATGGGACATGGCTGTCACCCATCAGCACCGGGATCAGCGTGGCCCACAGGCGATCAGGTGAGGTACTGGCCCACCAGGTTGAGCAGGATGTAGGCACCGATGAACACGATCAGGAAGCTCAGGTCCAGGGCGAAGTTGCCCAGACGCAGCGGCGGAATCACCTTCCGCAAGGCCTTGATCGGCGGGTCGGTGATCGAGTAGACGGTCTCGAGGACGATCAGCAGAATCCCTCGCGGGCTCCAGGAGCGCGCGAAGACCTGCACCCAGTCGACGATGAAACGAATCCACATACAGCCGATGAACGCGAACAAGATGCCGTGGAGAATCTCTCCGAGGACCTGCAACGGATAGACCGTCCTAGCTCTGGTTGAAGAAGCCGCCCTCGACGATTCGCTGCTTGTCTTCGGCAGCAACCGAGACGTTGGGCGGCGAGAGCAGGAACACCTTGGCGGTGATGCGCTCGATGGTGCCACGTGTGGCAAACACCAGCCCGGCAGCGAAGTCGACGAGACGCTTGGCGTCGGTGTCGTCCATCTCGGAGAGGTTCATGATGACCGGGGTCCCCTCGCGGAAATTCTCCCCGACGTTGCGCGCG
>NZ_JAXMNS010000585.1:0-1544 GCF_034670285.1 Nocardioides sp.
ACGCGCAGGTGCGGGTCGCGCGCCATGGCGTGCGGGAAGCCGTCGTAGAGCCGACCGACGGTGTCGCCGGCGCCACTGGTGCCACTGGTGCCACTGGCGCCAGGGTCCTGGGGCCCGCCGAGGATGGTGACCATCACCGTCCAGCGTGAGCGGGCCGCCGGCGAGCCGAGCGGCAGGTCGAGCACGGCGCGGAGGTGGTTCTCGAACTGCGAGGTCACCGCCCCGTCCTGCGTCCAGTGACCGGTGTTGTGCGGGCGCATCGCCAGCTCGTTGACGAGCACGCGTCCGTCCTCGGTCTCGAACAGCTCGACGGCCAGCACACCGGTCACGTCGAGCTCGCCGGCCAGGCGGAGCGCGATGCCCTGGGCGGTCGCGGCCAGGTCGGGGTCGAGGTCGGGCGCCGGAGCGATCACCTCGTGGCAGATGCCGTCGCGCTGGGTCGAGGCGACGACGGGGTAGGCGGCGGCCTGCCCGCTCGGCGAGCGGGCGACGAGGGCCGACAGCTCGCGCCGGAAGGCCACCCGTTCCTCGGCGAGCAGCTGGACGCCGGCTGCCGCGGCCGCGTCGAACGCGTCGGCGCAGTCGGCGGCGTCGTCGACGAACCACACCCCGCGGCCGTCGTACCCCCCGCGGGTCGTCTTGAGCACGCACGGGAAGCCGAAGGCCTCGACGTCGTCGAGGTCGGCCACCACCGCGTTGCGTGGACACGGCACCCCCAGCTCGGCGAGGCGCGCCCGCATGACGGCCTTGTCCTGGGCATGGACGAGCGCGTCGGGCCCGGGGCGCACGGCGACGCCGGTGGCGGCGAGGGCACGCAGGTGCTCGGCCGGCACGTGCTCGTGGTCGAACGTCACGGCAGCGGCACCCGCGGTCACGGCGAGCAGGGCGTCGAGATCGGTGTGGTGGCCGATGAGCTGGTCGGGGATGACCTGGGCCGCCGAGACGCCCTCGGCCTCCGCGAGGAGCCGGAGTGGGATCCCCAGCGCAGCGGCGGGCTCGGCCATCATCCGCGCGAGCTGTCCACCGCCGATGACCGCGATGACAGGAGCGAGTTCAGACACGGCACCGCATCCTACGCAGGCTCGTCGGAGACCTACGCCTCCTGGGCAGCAGCAGTCGCGGCGGTGCCCGCGGCTCCGGCCGGGGCCACGGTCTCGAAGCGCAGGCCCTTGCCGCGCACCGTGCTGATGAGACTCGGGTGCCGGCTGTCGTCGCCGAGCTTGCGTCGCACCCACCCGAGGTGGACGTCGATCGTCTTCGACGACGTCCAGAACGTCGTCTGCCACACCTCGCGCATGAGCTCCTCGCGGGTCACCAGGACCCCCGCACGCGAGATCAGCGCCAGCACCAGGTCGAACTCCTTGCGCGACAGGTTGATCTCGTCGCCGGCGCGCCAGGCTCGTCGGGTGTCGGGGTCGAGGCTGATCTCCTGAACATTGATCACGCATCGATCCTAGGAAGGGAAAGGACCGATCGGTAGTGAATGGAAGAAAATGACACTGGCATTTTCATGACAATCGCCACGCCGAGGATACCTTTACCCC
>NZ_JAXMNS010000586.1:0-1539 GCF_034670285.1 Nocardioides sp.
TCACCACGATCGAGTCGTCGTCGTGGATGATCCCGATGCCCTCGACCACCTCGGGGACGACGGCGAGGGGATCGACCTCGACCGGGATCGTCACCTCGAGGAGCGAGCCGGGGAGCACGCGCTCGCTCTTGCTGACGTCTGCGCCGTCGACGCTGACGAGACCTCGGCCGATCAGCTCTGCCGAACGAGTGCGGGAGAGCCCGAACATCTGCGCGATGGCGGAGTCGACGCGCTCACCGCCGAGCCCTTCGGGCACGTGGAGGCTTCGGTAGTCGGCCTGGCTCACTGGGAATCCTTGTCCGGGTCGGCCTCGACGGCCTCCTGATCGGTGGGGTCTGGTGGGTCCGGCAGGTCACTCTCGCGAGTGCCGTCGAGCCGGATGCCGCGGAAGGCCTGGAGGATGATCAGTCCGGCCGCCACGTTGATGCAGATGTCGGCGACGTTGAAGATCGGCCAGTTGGGCAGCTGGAGGAAGTCGATCACGTGACCGCGGAACGCGCCGGGCGCGCGCAGCACCCGGTCGGTGAGGTTGCCGAGCACCCCGGCGAGCAGGAGGCCGAGACCGACGGCCCACAGCTTGCTGCCGAGTCGGCGCGAGAGCCACAGCACCGTGAGGGCCGCAACCGCGGCGAGCGCACTGAGCAGCGGCGTCAGGCTCGTGCCGATGCTGAAGGCTGCCCCGGGGTTGCGCACCAGGTTGAGCTGGAGCAGGTCGCCGAGCACCTGGACGTCGGAGCGTCCCTCCAGCTCGGCCACTGCGACGACCTTGGTCACCTGGTCGACGGCGTAGGCCGTGAGTGCCACCAGGACGAACAGCAGGATCGCCCGGCGACGTCGCGAACCGTCGGTCGCGGCAGTGCCTATCGACGTTCCTCGCGCTGCTTGCATGTCATGCACAGTGTGGCACGCGGGAAAGCCATGAGCCGCATCTTGCCGATGGGCTGGCCGCACGACTCGCACACGCCGTAGGTGCCGTCCTCGATGCGCGCCACAGCGCGGTCGATCTGCGCCACCTTGTCGCGCTCGTTGCTCAGGACCGTCATCTCGTAGTCGCGCTCGAAGCTCGACGCCCCGACGTCAGCCTGGTCCTGGCCCGCTCCGTCGCCGGAGTTGCGCAGCAGGCCGTCGAGCTCGGACTCGTGGTGAGCCACGATCTCGGAGCTGTGGGCGCGCTGCCCGTGCAGCTCGTCGAGGACCTCCTTGAGCTCGGCCGGGGTCCAGGCCGACTCGCCCTCCTTGACCACCAGGGCGCTGGGTGCAGCCTTCTTCGAAGCCGCGGACTTCCTGGTCGGCGCAGCCTTCGCCGGCGCCGCCTCCTTGGCCGGCGCAGCCTTCTTCGCGGGCGCGGCCTTCTTGGCCGGCGCGGCCTTCTTGGCCGGCGCAGCCTTCTTGGCCGGCGCAGCCTTCTTCGCGGGCGCAGCCTTCTTCGCCGGCGCAGCCTTCTTCGCCGGCGCAGCCTTCTTCGCCGGCGCAGCCTTCGCCGGCGCGGCCTCCTTGGCCGGCGCAGCCTTCTTCGCGGGCGCGGCCTTCTTGGCCGGC